>CANRAX010000038.1 GCA_947628635.1 uncultured Bacilli bacterium
TATCATTAAATATAACCATTGCTCCTCTTGGCGTTCCCACCTTACTCTTTGCTTTAAGAGCCGTAAATGCAACAGGTGCCAAAACTTCTTCATAAGAACCACTATTTTGTTTTTCTAAATAAATTCTAATATCCTCATCTTTAATAGTTGGAGCATTACCAAACTTTTCAATATAAATTTCATAATCAATCTCATCAGCTTCATCCAATGAAGCATTAACAGTAAAATCAAAATACATATCAGCACTATCCAAAGTTTTACCAACTGTATCTATCGTTGGAGTAGCATTTGTTAAACTAAAAATATTAATATCATCAGTATAAGATAAAGTAACTTCGCCACCATTTTTTTTCACTTTTTTTACTTCATCTTCTCTATTAAAGAAAATTACACAACTTACAACTAAAAAAATTAGGCAAGCCACACAAATACCAACAATTAAAAAACCAAATTTATTTCCTAAACCCTTTTCTTCTTTCATAACTTCCTCCTAATATACCCTAACACCTAATTCCATTTTAAATTCCTTTTTCGTTGTTTCCATAGAACTTACATCTGCTAACCACATACGTAATTTATATTTTTTTTCTTCAAAAGCGTCTATCGTACCTCTGTATAATATTTTAATTTTTTTACCTTGTATTTCATTTAATGAGCTAAAACTAGGAATTAATTGTTGCCGAAACCCTTCAACAGGAACGTCTTTCATATCTGTTAAATATAACTTAATATTCTTCCCCAAAATTTCTGAAGGAACAGCTTTTTTCTTTAAATAAATTTCAAATCTCGCTTGTTTTCCCTTCTGTTCTTTGACAATAAACTCTAAATATCCTTGAACACCTTCTTTTGTACCTTTACCATCTAACTTTTTACCCATTTCATCTCCCATAGGTAAAGAATTAGTAATATAAATAAAATTTTCCTTAGAACCAAAGTCAAGTTGAACAGAACCTTGTCCTAACAAAAAACTATAATGGTTAAATATGAATGTCCCCACGATTATAGCTACTACCATAGTTATAAATGATATTCCAATAGCAATAATCATTCGCTTCTTTGAAGTCTTATTCACAGCTAACCTCCTTCAACCCCATACCTAGTTCTAGAGTATCATAAAAATGCTTGCAAGTCAAATACATCTATGGCATTTTGCCCAGTTTTAATGCTAACTTCATCAACATTTACAGAACAAATTTCAGCTATCTTTTCGGCTATATTTTTTAAATATTTTGAACTATTAGTCTTCCCTCGAAAAGGTTCAGGAGCTAAATAAGGGCTATCTGTTTCTAAAACAATATTATCAAGTCCAACTTTACTAACCACTTCACCTAATTTACTATTTTTAAAAGTAACTATGCCACCAATTCCTAATTTATAGCCCATTTTAATATAAATTTCAGCTACCTCTAAACTACCACTAAAGCAATGAATAACCCCTTTAACCTTATACTTTTTCAAAATATCAATTGTATCTTTAACAGCATCTCTACTATGAATAACTACTGGTATTTTTAACTCCTGTGCTATTTTCAATTGTTTTTCAAACAAAGCTTTTTGCTTTTCTTTATTATCTTTTACATAATAATAGTCAAGACCAATCTCTCCTAAGCCAACTACTTTTTTATTAGCTTTAATAGACTTTTTTAATTCTTCTATTTCTATATCACTCACCGTATCAACTTCTTCAGGATGATAACCAATTGTAACAAATATATCATCATATTTTGAAGCTAAATCTAAAACTTCTCTAATTCCTTTTTTATCACAACCAGATACTATTATTTTAAAAACACCAGCTGCCTTATTCTCTTTCATAATTTCAGCAATATCATCATAATAATCTTTACTTAAATGACAATGTGTATCAATTAACATATAAGCCTCCTAAACTTCATTAATTCAAGAAAAAAAGTAAATCTAATTTACTCTTCTTCAAAAAACTTACTCTTATCAATTCTTTGAAATAAAATCTCAGCGGTACCTAAAGAATAATCATTATTTTCCAAATAAGAAAAATCTTTTTTGTCACAATTAATTTGTTTGAAAATATTACAACTGGTATTAGGCATAAACGGTTCTAGAAAAACAGCACATACTCTAATAGCTTCTAACAAATTATACAACACCATTTCTAATCTATCTTTCATACTCTGATCTTTAGCCAAAATCCATGGCGTTGTATCATCAATATATTTATTACTTGCTCGTAAAACATTAAATATTTCATTAATAGCGTCACTAACTTGTAGCTTATTCATTTTTTCAAATTCTACTTCTTTTAAATTATTAAGATTTTTTATAAATTCCTTATCAATATCTTCATATTTTTCAGTATTTTTAATTTTCCCATCAAAATACTTATGTCCCATCGAAATAGTTCTTTGTACTAAATTCCCCAACACATTAGCAAGTTCTCCATTAATTTTTTCAATAATAAGCTCGTAACTGATATTTCCATCACTAGCAAAAGGTATCTCTTTCAACAAGTAAAATCGAACAGCATCAACTCCAAATTTTTCAACCAAATCATCTGCATAAATAATATTTCCCTTTGATTTACTCATTTTATCAGAATTCATCAATAACCAAGGATGTCCAAATACTTGCTTAGGTAAAGGCAAATCTAAACTCATTAAAAAACAAGGCCAATATATCGTATGAAATCTAATAATATCTTTACCAATCAAATGTAAATCACAAGGCCATTTATATTTAAATTCTTCAGTTGAATTATCAAAATCAAAACCAATATTTGTAATATAATTAGTTAAAGCATCTAACCAAACGTAAATAACATGCTTATCATCAAAATCAACAGGTATTCCCCACGTAAAAGAAGTTCTTGAAACACACAAATCTTGTAAACCCGGCTTAATAAAATTATTAATCATCTCATTCTTTCTTGCAACAGGTTGAATAAATTCTGGATGTTCCTCAATATATTCCTCTAATTGCTTTTGATATTTTGATAATTTAAAGAAATACGCTTCTTCTTCTTTAAGTTGAACTTCCCTACCACAATCAGGACATTTACCATCAATCAACTGACTTTCCGTCCAAAAAGACTCACATGGTGTACAATAAAGTCCCTTATATTCTCCTTTATAAATATCACCTTTATCATACATATACTTAAAAATATGTTGAACAACCTTTTCATGTTGTTTATCAGTTGTTCTAACAAACCTATCATAACTCGTATTCATTAAATCCCAAATATTTTTAATTTGAGAAGCTATATTATCAACATACTCTTTTGGCGTAACATTAGCTTCCTTAGCTTTTAGTTCAATTTTTTCACCGTGTTCATCTGTACCAGTTTGAAAATAAACGTCATATCCTTGTAATCTTTTAAATCTCGCAATAGCATCAGCCAAAACTATTTCATAAGTATTTCCTATATGTGGTTTAGCTGAAGTATAAGCAATAGCTGTTGAAATATAATATTTTTCCATCTTCTTCCTCCTAAACAAAAAAACTACTATAACATAAGGACGAATTATTCGCGGTACCACCTTACTTTATAATAGCTTGTATTATACTCTCTTAATAGTTAACGCCTATCAACGTTTATACCTACCTATCGATATAACTGTTCCAAAGCCATATTTCATAATTTAACTATCCTCTTTTTCACCAACCAAGAGTTCTCTAAACATAGTATTTCAATTATAAAACTCTTCTTCACAACATTTCTGGACATAGTATAGCATAATAAATATTATTCTTCAACAACTTTATTAAAAAAACTTACAATAAAGTTTACTATTTTCTCATCAAAATCATTTACTTTTTCTTTATCAGATAAAACACAAACAATTCCCATTACGTCACTATTTACTAAAATTGGAGAAACGACAAATGATACTTTTTCCAACATTCCTACTGAAAGTTCCAAATCACAAAAATTATTTTCAATCACTCTCTTTCTTTCACTCATAATATTTTCTAAAGATTTCCCAATAGGCTGATCCAAATAATCATTTTTGTACTTGCTTGTTGTCGCAATTATTTTTTCTCTATCAGTAATTATAATATCTTTTTCAAAATTGCTTCCTATAATATCAACCAAAATATTAGCCATCTTAATTAATTTCGTAAAATTTGAATATTTCTTTAAAATAATATTCTCATCTTCTATAAATATTTCAAGTTGTTCAAAAGCCTTAATTCCTAAATTTCTTCTTATTTCTTTAGGAACTACTACTCTCCCTAATTCATCAATTCTTCTTACTACACCTGTTGACTTCATAAAATATTCTCCTTCTCATATATAGTTTGAGAAAAGAAAAAAGATTTATACTAATTTTCTAAATCTTCTTTTAAAAGTCTTGAATTACTTAAAGTAAATAAATAACGATCTGCTTGTTCCTTAATCCCATTAATTAAAGTTGTATCTTTAACTATAATTTTAAATTCTATATTTTCAATTAATTGTCTTTGATAACTACCACTTAAATATTTAGTAATTTCTTCTTTAATCTTTTGTGTATTAACCTCTTTATCTAAAAAAAGTTCATCTATTTTTCCTACTATTTCTGAATTAATAGCTTTTTTAACAGTATTTTTTATAACAGTTTTATTTAACTTATTAACATCATTAAAATCCTTTTTTGATAATTTAAAAACATTTGTCTCTTTCTCATACTTAAAATCTTCCACTTTTTTGATTAAAATTTTTTCACGATTATCTTTAACTTCACTTAAACATTTAACAACTACGTTTCGGTAATCTTCCATCATTTTATCTAAAATCTCTATATTTAAAACTATTTTTTCTTTTTTGGCAATATCCAAAAATTTACTTTTAATCAAATCCATTGCTTCAAGTGGTGGTTTTTTTAATAAAGACATAATGTCTTCGTCCACTAGAGTATTTGTATTTTTTTTTATATTTTCAATAATAGCATTTTTATAATTTTCAAAATGTTGTTTTTTAAATTGCTTTACTTCCATTTCCATGAATTACACTCCTAGTATCTTAAATTTACTAGTTAAAAAGATTTTAGTCAAGATTATTTCCAAATTTTTTATAAATTTTATCCAATAAAGATACCAAATAGTAAACTGGATGTTTATCTAACTTTATTATATCTAATACAATAATTAATCCATTATCTTTACTTACAAATCGAAACATATTACTTACATAAAAAGCAGTCATAAATACTTCTTCCATATCCATTTTAGAAACAACTTCTGGTATAAACATCAATTCGATAGAATTTTTTGTTTGTTGAACTTTCTTTATTTTTAATTTCTCTGCCAATTTTTCGAACCATTCCTCATACATATAAATAATTATATCTTCATCAAGTTTACCAAAACGATCTTGCAATTCATCTTTTATTCTATTAAATGACTTCTCATCTTCCACTTCATTTATCATACGATGAATATCAATTTTTAGTTCATCATCACGAACGTAATTATCATCAATATGAGTTGTTACATTAAGAAGTGGCTGACTATTTTCTTCTTCCACATCTTCCATAAAATCAGCAACATTTTTATCTTTAGTCACCTCATCATTCAACATTTTTAAAAACAAATCAATACCTACCGAATCAATAAAACCAGCTTGTTCACTACCTAAAATATCACCAGCACCTCTAATAGACAAGTCCCTAGTTGCAATCGAAAAACCACTTCCTAGTTCAGTAAATTCTTTTATAACATTCAATCTTTTCATTGCTGTTTCAGTAAGCATTTTAAAAGGTTTATACATTAAATAAGCATATGCAAACTTATCGCTTCTTCCTACACGACCTCTAATTTGATACAACTGACTTAATCCAAATCTATCAGCATCCATTATAATTAGAGTATTAACATTAGGAATATCTATTCCTGTTTCAATAATCGTTGTACAAAGCAAAATATCATACTCATGATTAACAAAATCAAAAATACGACTTTCCAAATCTACTTTACTCATTTGACCATGAACAACAGTAATTCGAGCCTCCGGAACTAAATTTTTAATTTTTATTGCTTCTTCATCAATAGATTGAACTCTATTATATAATATAAAAACTTGTCCTTCTCTTGATAATTCTTTATAAATAGCGTCTTTAATAATTTGCTTGCTTTCTTCAACCACATAAGTTTGAACTGGATACCTATTCATAGGAGGTGTTTCAATTAAAGACAGACTTCTAATACCAACCAATGACATTTGTAAAGTTCTAGGTATTGGTGTTGCCGTCAATGTTAAAACATCAACATTTGATTTGTATTGTTTAATTTTTTCTTTATGCATTACTCCAAAACGTTGTTCTTCATCAATTACTAATAACCCCAAATCTTTTAATTTTACATCATCACTTAATAATCTATGAGTTCCAAAAACCAAATCAATTGTTCCGTCACTCAAGCCATTCAAAATTCTTTGTCTTTCTTTTGGTGTTGTAAAACGATTTAAAAGAGCAATTGATACCGGAAAATTTTTAAATCTTTCTTTGGCATTTTCATAATGTTGATTTGAAAGAATAGTTGTAGGACATAAAAACAATACCTGCTTAGAATCTAATATTGCTTTAAAAGACGCCACAAAAGCCACTTCAGTTTTACCAAAACCAACATCTCCACATAAAAGTCTATCCATAGGAACAGCCTTTTCCATATCTTCCTTAATAATTTTAATTGCTTGCTTCTGATCAGGCGTTAATTCATAAGGAAAATCCCTTTCAAATTCTAAAGACATCTCACAATCTTTGGAAAAAGCAAAACCTACTTTAGTTTCCCTTTCTGCATATAATTTCAATAAATTTGAAGCAATATCCTTAACTTTACCCTTAACTCTAGCCTTTGTTCTTTTCCATTCCAAACTACCCAATTTATTTATTTTAGGGGCAATACCGTCCTTACCAGAATATTTTGTAAGTAAATCTATTTTCTCAACAGGAATATAAATCTTATCAGTTCCTTGATACAAAACTTCCAAATAATCTTTACTGATACCATTCAAAGTTAATGTTTTAATTCCATTATAAACACCAATTCCATGAACATTATGAACAACATAATCTCCAACTTCTAATTTAGTAATATCTTTAATAGTTGTTGAATATTTATATTTAGTTGCATATTTCTTTTTCTTTTCTTTAATATTAAATAATTCATTTGCTGTTAAAACAACAATATCTTTATAAATAAAACCTTGACTAGCTTCTCCTTCTAAAAGGTTTACTTCATTTTCTTCAATCTGACCATCATTTACCTCAATAACGGCCATATTTAAAATTTTCAAAATACTTCGCAATTGATATTTTTTTAGAACAATAACAACCGTTTTTTTCTCACTAATATTTTTTCTAATAAAATTATTTATATTATCAACATTTTCAGCAAAATTATTAATTGTTTTTACTTTAAAATCAACAATTTTCGTAACCATCTTTGAAGAGATATTATTTATACTCATATAGTAAATTGGATAAGTTACATTTAGTTTTTTTAAATTAAACATGTAATCAAAATTGAAATTAGTATCTTTTTCTTCTTTATACGTAGTTACCTCTTTCATTATATTAAGATAGCCAGATTCTAATTGTTCATAATCTTTAAAAAAAGTTATATTATCATCTAAATAATCTAATATATTTGTTACATTTTCATATTTTTGTAAAAATTTTTGTTTACCAAATTCTTCCTCAGATACTTCTTTTTCTGTTAAAAATTCAAAGTAGGGTTTTATCTGAATTTTTTCAATATTTTTTAGAGATTTCTGTGTATCAGCATCAAAATATCTAATTGATTCTATTTCATCATCAAAAAATTCAACTCTTATAGGATTATCTTCATCAACGGGAAAAATATCAATAATATAACCTCTAACTCCAATTTCTCCTGTTTTATTAACAATAGTATCTCTTGTATAACCAGCTTTTAATAATTTCTCTACAAGTTTTTCATGAGAATATATATCTCCTATTTTTAAATTTATAATAAATTTTTCATATGTTTCTTTAGGAGGTAAAAAGCGAAGATAGCCCATTAAATTAGTAATTACTATTACTTTTTCCTTAGAAACAATTTTATTTATTGTCTCCAATCTACTAACTCGCAAATCAGGAGAGATAGCCAAAGCTTCACTTGTTAAAAAATCATCCATAGGAAATAGACAAACATTTTTATTATAGGCATTCAAAGAAGAATAAAGTTTGTTTGCTTCAAATAAACTATTGACAACTATCAAAATGTTTCGGTTTTTACTCGTAAATATCTTATTAATATAAACACAAAAAAATTCATCAGTAAGACCAACCATACCCATGTTTTTTTCTAATGTTATATCAATAAAATTATTAAGAAAATTCATATTCATCACCTATTTTTTTGATTATATTTATTCATTAAATCATTAAAAGAAATTTCAAAATAATCATCAATTACATTACAAAGCATTAAAAATATTTCGTCATATTTTTTTAAAGTTTCTTTATTTATTTTTCCTAATACATAATCTTTAGTATCAACATTTTTATCATTATTAATACCTATTTTTAATCTTTTATATTCATTACTACCTAGATTATTTTCTATATTTTTTAAACCATTATGACCACCACTAGAGCCTCTATCACGTAATTTAAAATTACCAATATTTAAATCTAAATCATCAGAAATAATTAATATATCACCTATATCAATTTTAAAATAATTAACAAACTTACTAACTACTTCACCAGATAAATTCATAAAACTCTGTGGCTTTAAAAAAAGAACTTTTTCTCCAAATAAAATCGTTTCTAAATATAAACCATTAAATTTTAAATTCCAATTATCTCTTATATTTTTTTTAGACAAATATTTATCTAACATCATAAAACCAATATTATGTCTAGTATTCTCATACTCTTTTCCGGGATTTCCCAAACCAACAATTAACTTCATAAAGCCACATACCTCCTATTTATTATTATGATATTCCATATAAATAACTGACTTAGCAACATTTCTTTCCTTAGCAACTAATTTAATTGCTTCCTTTTCATTCATACCATCATCAAGATACAATTTAACATGATCAACTATACTTAATTCTTCATAATTTGCTTGATTTTTATTGCCTTCTACTACTAACACAAATTCACCTTTTAAATCATTTACTTTATCAACTATTTCACTTATTTTACCTCTTCGAAATTCCTCATGTATTTTAGATAACTCACGGCCTAAGCAAATGCTTCTATCTCCAAGAATATCAAACATATTTTTTAAAGTGCTTTGTAAACGATGAACACTTTCATAAAAAATCAAAGCATATTTAACATTTTTTAAACTTTCTAATTCCTTTTTTTGTTTTGTTTCTTTAGCATTCAAAAAGCCATAAAACAAAAACTTAGACGGCTCTATCCCTGAAGATGTCAAAGCAGGAACAAAAGCTGTTGCTCCAGGTAAACTTATAACATTCAAATTATTTTTAATTACTTCTCTTACTACAATATAACCTGGATCACTTATAATTGGTGTTCCTTGATCCGTTATTAAGCCTATATTTTTACCATTATTTAATTCATCAATCACAAAAGTTTTAACTTTTTCTTCATTATACTCATGACAAGCAACTAATTTTTTTTTAATATTATACATATTTAACAACTTTGAAGCTTCTCTAGTATCTTCACATAAAATAAAATCAACCATTTCTAAAGTTTTTAAAGCTCTTATAGTAATGTCATCTAGATTACCAATAGGTGTCGGAATTAAATATAAGCTTGCCCCACCATCAAAACTTTTTTGTATCATTTGTTTACCTCCACTAATAACCTTTCATACTCTTTACTATACTTTCCAAATTTATCATATAATATAAAAGGCCTTTCTATTTTTAAACCTCTTTTGCCATTTCTTTGCCCTTCAATTAAAACCAAATTAGAACCTTTTTCTAGATTTTCATAAACAAAACAAATTCTCTTAGGCTCTATTTGATATTTTCTATATAAATCTAAGATTTCTAAAAGCCGCTCTGGTCTATGAACAATCGCAAAATTACCATTATTACTTATAATTTTTCTAACACAAGAAAATAAATCTTCTAAATTTATTTCGACCTCATGACGTGCAATTAATTTTTCTTTAGACAAATTAAAATAATTTTTTTCCGCATTAACTTTAAAATATGGAGGATTACACACTATTAAATCAAATTTATTACTATTATCTCTCATATCACAAAAATCTTTCATATTTTGATTAATAATCTCAATGTTTTCTTCAAGTTTATTTAATATAACAGACTTTGTTGCTAAACTACACAATTCATTCTGTAACTCAACACCAATAATTTTTTTATCAGTTCTAAGAGACATAATCAAAGGAATAACACCATTTCCACAACCTAAATCAACTATCTTTTTATCCCTCATCCGTATTGTAGCAAAATTAGCTAACATAACACTATCCAAAGAAAAAGAAAAATAATTAGTATCTTGATAGATTTTTCTATTTTTATAACCTAAAATATCATTTATTACTTCCATTATTCTAAACATTCCTTTCCGCTTCACTACGTTTTGCTTAAGCCACAAACCGCAATGAAAATAATTATCTA
>CANRAX010000039.1 GCA_947628635.1 uncultured Bacilli bacterium
ATATAAGGAATACAAGCGAGAATATTATATCAAATGAACTTTTCTTTTTACTTTTCTTTTGCTTTTTCCTTTTTTTAATTTTTCGTTTAAAATCAAAAGGAAATAAAAAAGCCAAAAACATGCCTGAAATAAAAGATATGAAAATAATAAAAGGAAGAGCCTTTATTAAACTTTCTTTTATCTTTTCATTACTAGCAGTATTATCTAATTTCTCATTACTAGCTATTCCATAATAATCACATAGTTTATTGTAAAAGGCAATATAACCATTTTTTACGCCTTCATCCCATTTATTATCTTTTAAAAAAGGAATAATATACTCATCTTGATATCTACCTGTTAAGCCATCTGGCAAAACGCCTTCTAAACCATAACCTACTTCAACTCGAAACTGTCTTTCTTCTAAAGCAAGTAATAGTAATAGGCCATTATTTTCATTTTTATCACCTATTTTAAATTTACGAAAAAGCTCTAAGGCATAGTCTTCTAAAGACTTTCCCTCTAAATTTTCAACCGTTACAACAACAATTTGAGCTTTTGTTTTTTCTGCTAAATCTTGTGAATGACTAATAATATAATCTTCTACATCATCACTTAAAATATTGGCATAATCATTAACATAAAAAGCACTTGTTGGATTAACTAGAGCCTTTACTTTAAGACCAAATAAAGGAAATACTAGTACAAGTAAAATATTTGTCAATATAAAGCTTTTTTTCATTTTTCTTCATTCCTTTATTTTATTTTTAAAAACCACGTGAACTGCCTCCGCCACCAGAAGAGCCGCCACCTCCGAAAGAACCTCCTCCAAAGGAACTACCTCCAAATCCTGAAGAGCCACCACCTGCGGTACCAAAGCCACCAATAGAAATGAAAAAAGCAAAGATATCAATGGCAAAACTCATTTCAAAAAAATATTTAAACATTATATAGACAGCTATTAAATAGATAATATTTAAAATAAAGAAAATTTTTAAAAATAAAGTGTGTTGATTATGAATAATAACTTGATAACGAAAAGCTAAACCAAGTGACATACCAATAAAAAAGGACAACAATATAAAGATAAGAGCTCTTGGATCACCACTATCTTTTTTCGATGTAAAAGTAACATCTGTACTTATTTTATAATAATCACATAATTTTTTATAAAAGGCCGCATAGCCATTTTTTACGCCTTCATCCCATTTATCTTCCTTTAAATAAGGAATAATATATTCATCTTGATATCTTCCCGTCAAACCGTCTGGTAAAACACCTTCTAAACCATAACCTACTTCAACACGAAACTCTCTTTCCTCTAAAGCCAGTAATAAAAGAAGACCATTATTTTCATTTTTATCACCTATTTTAAATTTACGAAAAAGCTCTAGAGCATAAGTTTCTATATCTTTACCTTCTAAATTTTCAACCGTTACAACAACAATTTGAGCTTTCGTTTTTTCTGCTAAACTAGTTGAATGTTCTTTTATAAAATTTTTTGTATCATCATTTAGAATATGGGCATAATCATTTATATAAAAATCATTTGTTGGTTCTACTAATGCTTGAACTTTAAAAGTAGAAAAGAAAAGACAAGTTATTATAAAAATTAAAAATTTTTTCATATTTAACTAACATTCCTTTCTATCGTCCTTTCAGTCCTCTGAAAGGCACAAATTCGCCTATCAAAATTTAATTATTTTTTTAATTTTTCTTCTTAAAGAAAAAGAAGATTAATCATCTTCAAAATCAACTTCAGGTAATTTTGTTTTGCCATCATCAGCTTCAAAATAATCCATTTTTTCGAAATCACCAATTCCGGCAATTATATTAGTTGGAATTTTCTTAATTTTTGCATTGTAATCTTTTACAGCTTCATTAAAATCTCTTCGCGCAACAGCTATTCTATTTTCTGTACCAGCAAGTTCATCTTGTAAATTAATAAAGTTTTCATTAGCTTTTAAATCAGGATAATTTTCAACTATAACTAATAAGCTATTTAAGGCACTAGATAATTCACTATTAGCTAAAGATTTATCCTCTACATCATCAGCTCTTAATAAATTTTCACGAGCTTTTGTTACTCTTTCAATAGCGCTATCTTCATGTTTTACATATCCTTTTACGGTATTAACTAAATTAGGAACTAAATCAGCTCTTCTTTCTAGTTGAACATCAATATCAGAAAACTTACCAGCTACTTCTTCTCTTAAATTTACTAAACCATTATATGTTGTTACTCCCCATAAAAGTGCTAGAATTATAATGACACCTACAACACCTAAAACTATTAAACCTGTTTTATTTTTCAAAATCATCACTCCTTAAAAGTTATTCTATCATAAATATATAAAACTTAAAATTTTTTTATAATCTTTTGACAATAAGTTATGTAAAGTTAAAATTACTTTTATTTTTAATTTTATTTACGTTATTTTATTTGATACAATTATACTGAAAGTAGGTGTCTTATGAAAGATTATTTAAATTATAAAGATAAAATTTGTGTTGTAACTGGAGCTTCTTCTGGTATAGGTCTTTCAACTTGTGAAATATTACTATCTTTAGGTGCTAAAGTTTATGCCTTAGATATTAACCCTCTTCCTTTAAATGATGTTACTTTTATTCAAGCAGACTTAAATTCTAAAGAGAGTATTGATAATGCTTTTGCTAAACTTCCTAATCGTATTGATTCTTTCTTTGGTGTAGCTGGTCTTTCTGGAGCAAGAACAAATTATTATGAAACGTTTACTGTTAATTTTATAGCAAATAAGTATATTACTGACTATTATTTAAAAAATGGCATGGTTCAAAGTGGAAGTATTTGTTATGTAACTTCAACCGCAGGAGCCCATTGGGATAAATATTCAAAAGAATTTGAAAAATTTATTCTTGCTTCTACTTGGGAAGAAATGATTGATCTTCTTCATGAACAAGCTAAACCTGATACTGTTGGTATAATGGCTTATCCTCTTTCTAAAAGAGCTATGAATTATTATATGGCTAAAACAGCTATTGAATTAGGTGAAGCTGGTATTAGAGTAAATGCTCTTTTACCCGGTAGTACCCAAACAGGTATGACTAAAGAATTTGAAGTTGAAGCTGGTGGTAATGATGAACTTATTAGTGAAACAGGAGTTGCTCATCGCTTAGCGACACCAGAAGAAATGGCTTTACCATTAGTTTTCCTAAATAGTAATATGGCTGGCTTTATTAGTGGTTTTCCTCTTGTAGTTGATTATGCTAATAACGCTTTAATTAAATTAAAAATTAAAAAAGACAGAATGGATACCAAAGTAGGTTCAAAATTTTTAAATATTTCTTTTGTTCAAAATATTTTAAAAAAGCAACTAGAACCTTTGAATAATCCCGACACTGATAATAGTATTTCTAATAAATTAGATAATACTTCTATTAGTGAAGATAACAATACTATTAATGAAATCAATAATGAAGATAAAGAAATTATTTAGTTATTTCTTCTTGACTATCACAAATACTACTTAATTTCAAAGAACAATATAAAAATACACTAAGAAACAAAATTAAGCTTATTAAGACAAATTCCAACATTTTTTACTCCTCCTATTCTATAATATGGTTTATTTCCATTAAGAAATGCATATATTAGACCATATATTTAAAAAAAAGTAAAATTGACAATTTGCCATTTTTCAAATAAAAACAATTTAAAAAAGTGAAATTCATCTAACTGAATTTCACTTTTTAATTAATACTTAATTATGTAAATATTTTATTTAACAAAATTTTTCTTTTTTATTAAAACAACTCCAATTACTGCAAAACCACTAATCATAATAAGGCCACCTACAATATAAATAAGATTACTCATATTCATTGCGGTATCAGGAACTTCCACTTCTTCAGGATAAACAACTTGTGAATTAAAAGCATTATCAAAGGCTGATTGTATCTCCCCAAACCACTCTTCAGTAAGAGCTTTAGCATAATCTTCTATATTACTATAACCTGAGAAAATAATAGATTGTAGATATTTTTCTTTTGCTACAATGGCACCTTCTGGTGCTTCTACTTCAACACCATCTGGAGCAATATATTGTTGTTTTGTTTCATCTAATGAGGAAAAAACAGTTCCATTTAATATATAATCTAAATAAATTGGCATATCTTTTTCATAGGCCTTAGAATAATTAATAGCTTCTTGTTCGCCTTCTAATTTATATTCAAAAGCTCCAAATACAGTTGAAAGTGTTCCTTCTAAATTAGTAAAATTTTCAAGTTTGAAAGAGTTTTCTTCACTTTCTGTCGAAAATTTAATTGAATTGTTTTTATCTACATAACTTAAAGTATAAAAGTACTTATAAGGAGCAGGAATTTTTTCAATCTTATAATCAACTACCATACGTACATAATAATGATTATCTTTATCAGCTGTTAATCCTTTTTCCTTTAATAAAGCTAGTATAGCTTCCTTGTCCATATCAAAGTTTAGTGTCGCAATAGTTGCCTTTTCATGAAGATAAGGTGTTTCGCTATCTTCATCTTCTTTTTCATCTAAGAACTCTATGTCTAGCTTCTTATCATCTGCTACATCAATTTTTTGTAGAGCTTCTCCTTCATATCCAATAAATTTATTTTCTGATGAAAGTTTTGATTTATAAACATCTAAATGAATTTTTTCTATTGTAAATTTAAATTCATTATGCTCATAATCACCAGAAATAGCATAAGCTTTATCAAAACTAAAAATTAAAGTTCCTAAAAGGATAAATAAAAACATTTTCTTTTTCATAGTCTCACCTATTCTTATCCTATCAAAGCAAGTGTAAAATAGCAAGACAATTATATGTAAACAAAAAATAATTTTACATTTTTATGTAAAACTACTTTTTTAAAGTGTTAATCCATCTTTTAATAATCGTTTTAGATATTTCCAATAATAGCTTTTTTTACAAATTGACCAGCTTCGCTTAAATCTGAATTATTAAAATTTACGTTTGAACCAGGTTTTAATAAGGCTGATGACTCATCCTTATTAGATAAAGACCAGCTTACAAAACTAAGTTTATTTTCATTCATAAAATCAATCCATTTTTGAGCTTCATCAAGAAATACTCCTCCATTTCCCGAAGCGTCACTAACACCCCATTCACTCACAAATAAACTTATTCCTTTATCTAAAGCTTCTTTAGCTCTCTTTCTTAAATAATCTGTATGGGTTCCAGCATAAAAATGTAAGGCGTACATAATATTATCATAATTTAATCTATCATTTACTGGATCAAGTACATCTTGACTCCAAGTATTAGTTCCAACAATTATTATATTATTACAATTTTTTCTAATTACCTCAATTACTCTTTCAGAGTAAGATTTTATTTCAGACCAACTAGTTCCATTTGGTTCATTACAAATTTCATAAATAATATTAGGACTATTTTTGTATTTAGAACTAATTTCTTCAAAAAAATTAATAGCTTCTTCAACATAAGCATTAGGATTACCATCACTTAAAATATGCCAATCGACAATAACATACATATCATTAGCAATAACTAAGTCAATATCTTTAATGACGTCTTGCATAATTTCTTTATTATCAATATAACCCCCTTCTTTTGTGTACATAGCTAAACGAAAAACATTACTATTAAAATCATTTTTTAATGTTTTAAGATTTTGATCATTAACAAAATCGCCATACCATTGTAATCCATGTGAGCTAACCCCTTTTAATTGGATTACTTCATCATATTGATTAACTAAATTAATACCTTTTACTTGTAAAGCACCATTATAACTTACAAAAATATTTTTCTTAATTTCTTCACTACTTTTTTCTTCTATTTGCTCATCTTTTTCCTTATTTTTCTTCTGTGAAATAGCTTTCTTTCCACAACCACATATTAATAAACAAATACATAAAACTAAAAGAAATTTTTTCATTCGTAATCACCTCTATTAAATTATACAATATAACTAAATTATTTAATAACTTTATTTTTTCTTTTACAATTTCTTCCTTATTACAATATACTTTTATTAACTCTAAGTTAAACTTTAATTTCTTTAACGAAAAAAGACTTAAATAATTTCAGTCTTTCTTAACTTATCAAATAATTATATTTTTAAAATTTATTTTATATTAAACAATTTTAATTTAATTAGCAAACTTATTTTAATAATCAACATATTTTGCTTTACTCATTGAAAATAAAATATCTTTTGTTTCTTCTAATAAACTTAATCTAATATGAACATTTATATCTTCTTCTTTTCCTAATTGATTAGTAAAAGACAAATTTTTACCAAAAACATAAATAAATCTATCTTTTTCATTATTAGTAGTATCTTGTATCATACATTCATATTCGCTTACTTCTAAACCATTTATTATTTCTTTTATGCGATCAGTATCAACATTATATAGAAAATAAAAAGTCGGTTCCTTCTTTATGATGTCATTAATTTTAATATGCCAACCAGCTTTAATTGCTTCTTTTAAATTAATTAATAATTGGCTTAATTCAACTTCATCTGAGTCTTTCATGTTCTCTCCTTTCTAACAACCATTTTATTTCTATTAACTGTAACATCACGCATTTATACAGTCAATTAAATAATATCATTAATTAAATGTTTCAGTCAAGATAAGGGAAAACCTATAACACATACATTTTTAGCCTAATAACTTAATCATTTTTTGTTTTTTACATCTATTATAAATGATAATATTTCATCATTGAACTATATTCTTTTTCAACTGTTTTTTCAAAATTAACACCTAAATTAACAGGAATTTCAGATAACATACTATCATATACTAAATAATCTTTAAATGGAATAACTGAAGTAATAACTGGAACTGGTAATGAACTATATGAGATAATTTCGTCTATATTAACATTAATTCCTTTTATCATATATATTTTATCCGTATTCATAACAGCTGTATATTCTGGTTCATATTTACAGATAATAAATATTTCTCTAATACCCTTTTTAAATTCATTAGCAAGACTCAATTCTTCTTCACTAAACTTAAAAGGATTACTTTTACAAAACTCTAACGTAAGTTCTTCTTTATTTTCCCAATATTTATTAATTATATCTTGAATATCGTATGGATTAATACCTTCTTGATTATAAATTTTTACTTTATTATTTATATTATATTTTTTATTAGTAAATTCTAATAAAGCTAGATAAATTTTATAAAATAATGTTGCATCTTTTTTTGATAAGCAAGCATTACCTTGTTTAACATATCCCTTAGCCTTTTTAATTTGACTATTTACCTCTTCTATTTTTATCTTTTTAGCTTGATTTGGTGTTAGACCATTTAATGCTCCTGATGGCATTTCATCCATAGCTGTATCCAAAATTTTAAAAAACTTTGTCAAATCCATTTTTTTCAAAAAATAAGCATTTTGAATTAATTCTTTTAGAGGATCCCTGTTTATATTAAGCATAGCATATTCTTTAATTTCTTCTAGAGCTTGATAATAGTTAAATGGTAATTTTTCAATTTCATCTAATAATTTTTTAATTTTAGGATTTTTTATATCAAAATCGTTATAAAATAAAGTTTTAATATTTTCTTTACTTATTTGTATTGCGCCAGCTAAGCCTTGCTTTTTTCTTTGTTCTTCAATTTCATCTTGTATATAATAATAGTCTTGAAAGATTGCTATTGGGATTTTTTCTCCTAGTCCTTCCATATTTTTAAAAGAAATAATTACATAATATTTAAATAACCTATCATTTAGAATATGATTTCCTATTGTTCTTATATTTTCTCCACTTAAAAAGCTTGTATATTCACAAAGTGTATCTAACAATGTTGTACCTTGCATTTTACAATATACTACAAGTATTTCATTTAATTCATCAATCTTTTTTTTCTTAGTCCAATTAACTTTTTTTAATGCTTCTTTAACTTTATCAGTCATTTCTTCAGGAATTTCTTTTTCAAAATCAAGCAAAAATTTACTTTTTAAAGTTCGTACTTCCCAATCATATTTATCTTTTATTCGAAAATTTTTAGAACTTTCTGGTATTTCATTATTCAATACTTTTTGTAAATATTTTAGTTCTCTAGTTGTACAAATATCAATAATATTATTAGGATTATCATAAACTGCATATATTTCATCCAACATTTTTACTTTAGTAATTTTTTCGTAATCTTTAAATTCTTCTACTATTCTAGTGTAATATTCAAAAACATAGTCCTTTCTAAGAGCTTTAATTAAATCATGCATTTTCATATATATCAACTCCTACTACCAATTAAATTTCTCGCCTATATAATAGCCAAAAAAAGTATCATTTAAAATTATTTATCGTCTTCTAGGAAAAAATTAACTATCTTCTCATAATTATCCTGACTATTTAGACAAGTATCTATTAAATAACCTTTTTTACCATTCTTTTGATATTCTTTAATTCCTCTTATATAAAAATCTTTATTTCTATCTTCTATAATAAATGGCATTATATCATTATATAAACATTCTCTAAACATTATCATTCTTCCAACCCTTCCATTTCCATCTTGAAAAGGATGAATACGTTCAAATCTAACATGAAATTCAATAATATCTTCAAGATTTTTTTTAGCTATTTTATCATACCATTTTAATAAATTTTTCATATCTGTTGCGACTTTATTTGGCAAAGATGTTACAATATCACCAACAAAATTCTTTTTCTTTTTATATTCTCCAACATTAAACCATTCTTTTTCACTATCAGTTAATGTTCCATCTTTTAGGATAAAATGAAATTTTTTTATCATGTCTTCAGAAAGCTCATCATTAATACTATCTAACATGTATTTAAACAAAGTAAAATGATTTTTTATCTCATTGGCATCTTTTAATACTATTACCTTATCACTATTTGTTAGAATTGTCCCTGTATCATAAATACTTGCTGTTTCATCTGGTGTTATTGTAGAACCTTCAATATGGTTACTATTATAGGCAAATTCTAATTGAGTTTTATGATAGAGATTACCAGATAAATTAATTTTTTTTTGTTCAATTAAAGCGTTTTTAATTTTACACACTTTCATAATAATTGTTTCCCTCCTTTCCACTCGATACGTTTATTATACCAATTTATTAATGTTTTTACTAGTGTATTATTATTTGAGCTTCGTTTTAAATTAGTTATACAAAACAAACTGCTTATATCGTTTACGTTTCTCTATTTTTGATACTCTTTTATTCCTGTATGCTCATATTTTAATATCTCACTTATTCCTCTCATTTGAATTAGTCTTACTATTTTTTTCTTTTTAATATCTCTTATTTTTATTTCAAAAAAATGAATCTGTGAATAAAACAAATTCATTTTTTCTTTTTACTATAAATTTATCAAAACTCAAATTAAGTAAAGCATAGTTAACAATTTTTATTTCATAAGTAATATTTAATGTTTTGTATATTTATAAACTTTATTATTTTCTAATTCTTTAGAAAACCTATCAACAGCATCTTGCCAAGTAGGAAGTCTTAAAAAGCCTGCTTTTTCTAATTTATTCTTATCTAATTTAGAATTTTTAGGTCGATAAGCAATACTACTCATATCTTTACCATTATAATATTGCTCTGTCGTCACAGGATTAATATGACAATTTTTATTATTACTTTCCATAATATATTTAGCAAATTCTGCCCATGAACAATAGTCTTCATTTGTTACATTATAAGTTCCATATTTTTCTGAAAAAGCCATTTCAACCAATACTTTAGCTAAATCAACTGTATAAGTTGGGCTTCCTATTTGATCAGCCACAACATTTAATTCATTGTGATTATCAGCTAACTTAAGCATTGTTTTTACAAAGTTATTACCATTTATCCCAAACACCCAAGAAATTCTTGAAATAAAATGATTTGGATTTCTTCTTACTTCTTCTTCACCCAAATATTTAGTTTTACCATAAACACTTAAAGGATTAGGTATATCTTCTTCTGCATAAGAATTGGCAATATCTTTTTTACCATCAAAAACATAATCAGTAGAAGTATAAATTATTTTAGCTCCTATTTCTAATGAAGCATCAACTAAATTTTTAGTTCCATTAACATTAATATTTTCACAATCAGTTGGATTAACTTCAGCTTTATCAACTGCAGTCCAAGCAGCACAATGAAAAATTACATCTGGCTTGTAGTTTTTAACAATATTCATAACTTGTTCCCTATTAGTAATATCCATCTCTTTACTAGATAAAGCTAATACATCATTTTCGCCACGTTCATTTAATTCTTTTTCTATATCATAACCAAGTTGTCCTGTAACACCTGTTATTAAAAATCTTTTTGGTTTTCTATAAAATAAAGCTTCACTTTCTCTTAAAGAAACACGATTACTATCTTTTGCAGATAATAAAGGCTTTTCTATATTATATTCATCAAAAGTTTCTTGCCACGGAATATTAACTTCTTTATCATCCCAAGCAATTCCACCTTCCATTCTTGGCATATATTTATTATCTACAATATAA
>CANRAX010000040.1 GCA_947628635.1 uncultured Bacilli bacterium
AAAATTACTTGGAAAAGGAGATATGCTTTTCTTACCAATAGGTCAAAATTCTCCTATTCGTATTCAAGGTTCTTTTATAACTGATGATGAAATTAAAAAAATAATTGACTTTACTGTTAATCAACAAAAAGCTCAATATGATGATGAATTGTTGAATTTAGACTCCGTAAGTTCAAATAATAATTCTCCTAATGTTGAAGTAAATACTAATGATGAAGACCCTTTATATAATGAAATAGTTCAATTTGTAGTTTCAACTCAAAAAGCCAGTGCTTCTTTAATTCAAAGAAAATTCAAATTAGGCTATAACCGGGCTGCTAGAATTGTTGATATTCTAGAAGAAAATGGCGTTATTGGACCAGCTAATGGTTCTAAACCTCGAGAAGTATTAGTACAATTAGATAATTCTGGGGAAAATACACCATCTGAATAGAATACTTTAAAGAAAAAACTTTTTACCTAACTACGATAGTTAGGTTTTTCTTTTTAAACTTAAATACCATACAGTCTATAAGTAAAAGTGCAAGGACCTATTGACTTTTATAAAAACAATATGCTATAATCTAGATGTTTGACGCCTCATGCTCAAACCGCATTGAAAAGGTAAAAACAAGATTTCCTTGTACCTTAAGAGCGAGTCTTAAGTTTTTATAAAGGAGGTATATTGATGAATGCCGTAATTAAAGTTGGTGGAAAGCAATATTATGTTTCTGAAGGAAGCGAAATTTTCGTTGAAAAATTATCTGCTGAAGTTGGAGATAAAGTATCTTTCAATCAAGTCTTAATGTGCAACAGTAAAATAGGCAGTCCTTATCTTACTAATGTTACCGTAGAAGGTGAAGTAGTTAAAAATGGTAAGCAAAGAAAAATAACTGTTTTTAAATACAAATGTAAAGATAGATCTAACCGTAAGAAACAAGGACATAGACAACCATATACAAGAGTTAAAATTACAAAAATCAATGCTTAAGTATGATAAAGGTAGTAATAAAAAAAGACAAAGATAACTATCAAGAAATCTCTATCTTAGGTCACGCTAAGTATAAAGATTATGGAAAAGACATTGTTTGTAGTGCTGTTAGTAGCATAGTAACAACAACTGTCAATGGCCTTTTGTCTTTAGATGAAAATTGTCTAAGTTATGAAGTAAAAGAAGAGGGTATGTATCTAAAAATTTTAAAAAATGATACAACCACACAAACTTTACTTAATAATATGGTTAATCTTCTAAGTGAATTAGAAAAAACTTATAAAGAAAACATTAAAGTAATGTAAGGAGGAGAATTATGAGATTATTAAAATTAGATATCCAATTATTTGCTCATCATAAAGGGCAAGGCTCAACATCTAATGGTCGTGATTCTATCGGACGTAGATTAGGAGCTAAAGCCTCAGATGGTGAGTTTATAACTGCTGGTTCAATTATCTATCGTCAACGTGGAACTAAAATATTTCCTGGTACTAATGTCCGTCGTGGCAATGATGATAGCCTATATACTACTATTGATGGAATCGTAAAATATGAACGTTTAGGAAGAGATAAAAAACAGGCTTCCGTTTATCCAGTAGGAGAGTAATTAAAGAGCCATTATGGCTCTTTTTCAATCTATATAGGGGGAATTTATGGAATTATTAGAAGAACAAAGTGTAAAACGTATAATAAATAGCGAAGAAATTTTAGAGTCATATCTTCCACTTTTGGAGCAAATGTTTATTGAAGATTATGGCAAAAAATATGCCCAAATCATAAAAACACGCCTTCAAAATACAATCTGTATAACTACATCAACCCCCGATTATGATTATGAATTTATAAAACAATATCATCAAGAAAAAAATATTCCTAACTTAAATGCGGTTATAAATGATTATCATAATTTTCAAGATTTAAAAAAAGAAATAGCCTTAAAAAGTAATATAGCTGTTTATAATTTAATATGTAAATATTTTGAATTAGATCCTCGTAAACATTTTCAAAATCTACAAGAAATAATTACTTTACCTTTTATGTGCTTTTCTTCTAAAACAAAATCTAATTTAAATTCATCCATTAGAACAATAACAATCCCTAATTTAGAAGAACAAAAAGAGCAATATTTAAGTAAATGTGCCAATATAGGAATAGAACCTTTAACAGATAGTAAAAAAATTGATCTTTTACTTGACAAAATAGTTCTTATCTTTAAAAATTTTCATCATGAATTATTAACTAAAAGCTCTTTTATAAATAATCTAAAATACTCTATTTTTTCCATTACCGGAACATCTTACACTCAATCTGATTTAAGTACACTAATTGAATATCCTGCTGCTTGTACAATTTTTTACAATCGTAAAAAAGATATTATAACCAATTTAGTATATTTACCACTAACACAAATTGCTCAAGAAGGTTATAATATAGATAGTTTCTTACTTCATGAATTTCGTCATGCAGTTGAATTAAGCCTTAAAGGTATAGGCATAAATTTACAAGGTTATTATAGTGGTTATCGTATGCTTAATGAACTTCGTACCGAACTACATGCTCATGAAGACTTAAACAGAATAGAAACTATTTTTAGAAGAACTAATAAATATAGTGGCTATACCCCTTATTTACCTCTTATGGAAAGATTTATAAATAATTTTCAATATGTTTTTGATGATATAGCAATTAATAATAATGTTGATATGTTAGAAAAAATATTTAATAAAGAAGAGTTAACAAAATTAGAAAATCTCATATCAGAAACATTTTCTATGACAAAAAATTATTCTTTGATTAATAGCTCTGTTTTTGCTAAAGTAGATGTAACTGATATAGATGAACAAATTTTAAAATTACGGGATATATCTACTACAAATGGAATTAAAAGATATAACAAAATCCTAAAAAAAGAAAATAATTATTAAATAGAAAGGAGGGCTTTTTATGTTTGTCGATGAAGTTGAAATAAAAGTATCTGCTGGAGACGGTGGCGATGGTTGTACTGCTTTCCGTCGTGAAAAGTATGTTCCTATGGGTGGCCCTTATGGAGGTAATGGTGGTCATGGAGCCAATATTATTTTCAAAGTTGATGAAGGCCTTCATACTCTTTTAGATTTACGTTATCAAAAAACTATCAAAGGTAAAAAGGGAGAAAATGGTCGTGGTAAAAATCAACATGGTGCGTCAGCCCCTGATTTAATTGTCAAAGTACCCTTAGGTACCGTAGTAACGGATTTAGATACTAACCTAATTATTGCCGACTTATCTAGTAAAGACGCCTCAGTTGTTATTGCCGAAGGAGGACGAGGTGGCCGTGGAAATACAGCTTTCAAAACCCAAACAAATACAGCCCCTAATTATTCCGAAAAGGGTGAAGAGGGGGAAAAGAAAAATCTAAAAGTCGAAGTAAAAATGCTTGCTGACGTTGGATTAGTTGGCTTACCAAGTGTAGGTAAAAGTACCATTATTTCTTGCGTTTCCAAATCAAGACCTAAAATTGCTGCCTATCACTTTACAACCTTAAATCCTAATTTAGGTGTTGTTAAAGCAAGCAATGGAACTAGTTTTGTTATGGCCGATTTGCCAGGACTAATCGAAGGCGCTAGTCACGGTGAAGGTCTAGGCGACAAATTTCTTCGTCACATTGAAAGAACTAAAGTAATTGCTCATGTTATTGATATGAGTGGTAGTGAGGGAAGAGACCCTTATGAAGATTATCTTTTAATTAATAAAGAATTAGAAGCCTTCAACGAAAAATTACTCAAAAAGCCTCAAATTATAATTGCTAATAAAATGGATTTACCTACTTCAAAAGAAAATCTAGCTAAGTTTAAAGAAAAAGTATCTTTAGAAGTTTATGAAGTAAGTGCTGTCACTAACACTGGTTTACAAAAAGTAATAGACACTTTGGCCCAAAAAATTTCTGAAATTCCTTCAAATCCTTTATATGAAGATAGTCAAATCGAAAGTCATATTTTGTATAAATTCAAAAAAGAAGAACCCTTTACAATTACCAAAGAAGATGATGTATGGGTTATTTCTGGTCAAGAAGTTGAAAGAATATTTAAAATGACTAAATTTACAACCGACGAAGCTGTATATCGCTTCGCTAAAAAGTTGCGTCGTATGGGTATTGATGATAAACTTCATGAATTAGGAGCAAAAGAAGGAGACCAAGTTCGTATCTTAGATTTTTATTTTGATTATAAAGACTAATAAAGGAAAGATAAAAAATGCAAACAACAAAAAAAATAGACCAAAAACAAAAAATAGCCAATTTTCTCAAAAAATACCAAAACTATTATGATGAGTTTGAACTTTCATACATCCTAGATAATTTAGACATAGCTTCTTCTACTATTGAAATTCCCGATATTTTAAGACAGATTTTATGTGAATTAAATCTACTTAAGAAAGAAGACAACGTCTATAATCAATTTGCTGAGTTAATAAATGATATCCATGGCTTAGATAAAAATATCGTTGAAGTTGGTGGAGGAATAATTCCTTGCTTATCTAAAATAATGGCCCTAAAACAACAAAAAGGTCAAGTTACTGTTTATGATCCTCGTCTTATAGAAGAAAATACTATTCCTAATTTAGTATTAAAAAAAGAAAAATTACATTTAAAAACACCTACTTCAAATGCCAAACTTTACGTTGGCTTTATGCCAAGAGGTGCAGAAGAATTAATTATTACAAAGGCTTGTCAAGAAAAGAAAGACTTTATTATTACTTTATGTTGTGATGGCCTAAGTGATGAAGATACTTATTATGAAGATAATGATGAATTTTTCCATTCACTAATGTATTTTGCTAGTAATGAAACTAGAAAAAACAATTTAGGAACATTAGAAAAAACTTATATAAAAAAATTAGGCGAAGCTTATCCTGTAATTTACAATAAAAGACATTAATATTAAAAAGTAATTATAGGTACTTATAAATTATTTATATTATTTAAAAGTAAAGTGCACTCTTTAGAATAAAACTAAAAAGTTGCATTTTTATTTTTCTTATACTATAATTTGATATAGAAGGTAGGGTAAGAATATGAGAAATATTAGTTTTTTAAAACAAAATGGTGTTAATGTAGAAAAAAGTTTAGAAATTTTTGGTGATATTGAAACTTATAATGATACAATAGGTGAATTTTTAATTAGTATTGAAGATAAATTATCTAAGTTAGCTTCATATAAAGATTCAAAAGATATGACTAATTATGCTATATTTGTTCATTCCCTAAAAAGTGACGCCAGAAATTTTGGTTTTGAAGAATTAGAGCAAGTTGCTTTAGAACAAGAAATGAAAAGCAAGGCTAATGATACTTATTATATAATAGAAAATTTTGCTAAATTAGTCCAAGCTGTTTCAAAAACCAAAAATATTGTTAAAGCTTACATGAATGATGTTGACAAATTAGGTACTGAAAAAATAGTTTCTAATGATGGTCTTTATACTACTAAGACAATTCTCGTAGTAGATGACTCAAATATTATTAGAAATTTTGTCAAAAGAATATTTAGTGCTGATTATGCTGTTGGTACGGCCGAAGATGGAGCTCAAGCCATAGATATTATTGCTAAAAATAAAGATAACAATAATATATGTGCTATCTTACTTGATTTAAATATGCCTAAAGTAGATGGTTTTAAAGTTCTTGATTATATGCAAGATAATAACCTTTTTGACAAAATTCCGGTTTCTATTATTTCTGGAGATTCTTCAAAAGAAACAATTGATAAAGCCTTTACTTACAAAATAGTTGATATGCTTGGTAAACCTTTTAATAATGATGATGTTAAAAGAGTTGTCGAAAAGACTATTCTCTATCAAAATATGAAATAAAAAAAATCGATAAGCTATTTACTTATCGGTATTTTTTCGCCCAATTTTAAATATTTAACTGTATCCAATGGTAAGAAATAAATATTTTTTGTTCTATATTTAAAAATGTATTTTTCCGAACGAACATTTTCTAATAAAGATATAACTATATCATTTTTATCTGTTAAAGCAATATCTATATTTTGACATAAAAAGTTCGTACTTATCCATCTTTTATTGGGAAAATAAAGACCATAATCAATTTTTTCTAAAACAAATTTTAAGCCTTTAAAGCGTTCACTAAATTTATTTAGTTCAATAATTTCAATTTTTTTGTTTTTAATTTTTAAATACATATCCCTCACCAATAAACATATTTAAATAATTGTATCATATTATATTTTGAAAAGAAACTTTATAATCTTAAAAAAATATGTTATTATAGAAAAAAAAGAGGAGGTAATAATATGAGTGGACACTCAAAATGGGCAACAATACATCGTAAAAAAGGATTATTAGACGCTGCTCGTGGTAAAGTTTTTCAAAAACTTGCTAAGGAAATAATGGTTGCAACTAGAGGTGGAAGTCCTGACCCTAATCAAAATGCCGCCTTACGTTTAGCTGTCGATAAAGCTAAGGCTCAAAATATGCCAAAAGATAATATTCAAAAAGCCATTGAAAAAGCTAGTGGTAATAGTGAAGGAGCTAATTATGAGTCAGTTCGTTATGAAGGCTATGGTCATGGTGGCGTTGCCTTTATGGTAGATTGTTTAACTGATAATCGTAACAGAACGGCTTCTCAAGTAAGAAGTGCTTTTACTAAAGCAGGAGGTAATTTAGGAACTGATGGTTCAGTAAGTTATATGTTTAAAAGACTCGGCTCTATTGTTATACCAGCTGATTATGATGAAGATACTATTATGATGAGTGTTTTAGACGCCGGAGCGGAAGACTTTGAAAAAGTTGAAAATACCTATATTATCACAACTCCAGCTGATACCTTTGTAAGTGTACGTGAAGCTTTAGAAAAACAAAATGTTTTAGAATTTTTAGAGTGTGAACTTACTTATGTACCAACCATGGAAGTAACCTTAGATGAAGAAGGTTGTGAAAAAGTTCATAAATTAGTTGATACTTTAGAAGATTTAGATGATGTTCAAGACGTTTACTATAATTTAAAAGAAGATTAAAATTTAAAAGAGCAATGTAATTTTATAATTTTTACTTGCTTTTTTTCAAAAAAATTTCCAAAGCATAATAAAATTAATCTTTAAAAATATTCTTAAAAATTGATTTATATCAGTTTTTTTCTTTAAAGAAAACTTTTTTGTTTGTAAGAGCTATTTTTTCGCAAATAATATAATAAAGGATAAAGTTAATACCAATGTCAATTGCTAAAAAAAAGTAATTGTTTTATAATATTAAATGGAAGTGGTTTAGATGTATGACTATATTATAGGAAAAATTACTAATATAAAAAATAATGCTATTGTACTAGATAATAATGGAATAGGTTTTTTAATTTACGTTTCAAATCCTTATTCATTTGAACTAGGCAAAGAATATAAAGTTTATATCTATCAGCAAATAAAAGAAGATGAAAATTCTCTTTTTGGTTTTAAAACTAGTGAGGAAAAAAATCTTTTCTTAAAATTAATCAGTGTCAAAGGCCTAGGCTGTAAAATGGCCCTACCTATTTTAGCAGTTGGTTCAATTGATGGAATAATGGACGCTATCGAAAGAGAAAATATCTTATATTTAAAGAAGTTTCCTAAGATTGGAGACAAACTAGCAAAACAAATAATTCTTGACTTAAAAGGCAAATTAGAATATATAGGCGTTGGTATCTCTGATACTGAAGTCGATACAATGGAAGAATTAAAAGAAGTATTAATAAATTTAGGTTACAAAGAAAAAGAAATAAAACCTATTTTAGCTAAAGTTGATACATCTTTATCAATTGAAGACCAAGTTAAAGACGCCTTGAAATTACTTTTAAAATAATATGAAAATAATTGATTTAAATACTAAAAGAAAAGAAGCTATTTTTAAAGAATTAGAAAGTATGCTTACAGATTTAAGTGCTTACGATATAAAAATATCTTTACAAATTGCTGATTTAAAAATTTTATATGAAGAATTATTCAAATTATATCAGACAAAAGGGATAATTTATGAATTTAAGTTTGATATTTTAACTTATTTTAATGAAATAATTGCTAGTTTCTTAGAAGAGAAAAAAAGTAATTTTTCTTATAATTATTTAAATGATGGGATAAGCTTATGTCAAAGTATTATGTCTCCAGTTGAAATATCTCATAATGATATAAATAAGGTATTAAAAAAAGCTAAAAGAAAAGTCCAAATGAGGAGGATAATTAATGGAAAATGAAAGTATTATAAAAAATTATGATTTGATTGATGATAATACAATTGACAATACTATACGTCCCGAAACTATTGAAGAATATGTTGGTCAAACCGATGTTAAAGATAATATAAAAATTTTTGTTGAAGCTGCTAAAATGCGTAATGAACCTCTTGATCATGTGCTATTGTATGGCCCTCCTGGCTTAGGAAAGACAACACTTGCTTTTATTATTGCTCATGAACTTGGTTCAAATATTAAAACCGCTAGTGGTCCAAGCATTGAAAAAAGCGGTGATTTAGCTGCTATTCTTTCCACTTTAGAGCCAGGCGATGTCTTATTTATTGATGAAATACATCGTATGCCACGTTATATTGAAGAAATTCTTTATCCAGCTATGGAAGATTTTTCTTTAGATATAATAATTGGTAGTGAAGGAAATAGTCGAAATATAAAAATAGATTTACCACCTTTTACTTTAGTAGGTGCAACTACTAGAGCAGGTGACTTATCTTCTCCTCTAAGAGACCGCTTTGGTATCGTCTCAAAATTACAATATTATACCGTTGAAGAATTAAGTGCTATTATAAATAGAACTTCTCGTGTTTTACAAATGCCTATTTCTAAAGAAGCTTCCCTTGAATTAGCCAAAAGAAGTAGAGGAACACCACGTATTGCAAATAGACTTTTTAAACGAGTAAGAGATTTTGCTATGGTTAAGAATTTAACAGAGATAGATTTAGCAACAACTGATATAGCTTTAAATCGTCTTAAAATAGATAAAATGGGTTTAGATAATACTGATCATGAATTACTATTAGCTATTATTAATAAATTTAATGGTGGACCTGTTGGAATTGAAGCCCTTAGTAGTTCCATAGGTGAAGAAGTGACAACAATAGAAGATGTCTATGAACCATTTCTACTTCAAGCAGGTCTATTAAAAAGAACTTCTCGTGGTCGAGTAGTAACAGATAAAGCCTATGAGATATTAGGTATAAGTAAAAATAAAAAGGATTGATTAAAATGACAATTGATGAATTTGATTATGAATTAGATGAAAAACTAATTGCTCAAACACCTTTAGAAAAACGAGATACATCTAAATTAATGGTTCTAGATAAAAAAAATGGTTCAATAGAACACAAACATTTTCCTGATATTTTAGATTACTTAGAAAAAGGAGACACTCTAGTTTTAAATGATACAAAAGTTCTACCAGCCCGCCTAATCGGTGAAAAAGAACAAACAAAGGCTGTTATTGAACTTTTACTTCTTCATAACATTTCTGATAATAATTGGGAATGCCTTGTAAAACCAGCCCGCCGAGTAAAAAAAGGAACAGTAGTGTCATTTGGAAATGGTAAACTAAAAGCTAAATGTCTTGAAGAAAAAGATGAAGGAATTAGAATTTTTACTTTTTTGTATAATGGCGTTTTCTTAGAAATTTTAGATGAACTTGGAACAATGCCTTTACCACCATATATTCATGAAAAGCTTCAAGATCAAAGTAGATATCAAACTGTTTATGCTAAAGAAATAGGAAGTGCTGCTGCTCCAACAGCCGGACTTCATTTTACGAAAGAATTACTTGAAAAAATTCAACAAAAAGGTGTCAATATTGCATATATTACTTTACACGTTGGTCTTGGAACCTTTCGACCAGTAAGTGTTACCAAAATAGAAGATCATAAAATGCATAGTGAATATTATCATATATCTCAATCAGTAGCAGATCTTTTAAATAAGACAAAGAAAGAAAAGAAAAAAATTATTGCTGTTGGTACTACCTCAACTAGAACTTTAGAAACAGTAATGGCTAAATACAATGAATTTAGAGAATGTAGTGGTAATACTGATATTTTTATTTATCCGCCTTATAAGTTTAAAGCAATTTCTGCATTAATTACAAATTTCCACTTACCAAAGTCAACTCTTTTAATGCTTGTTTCGGCCTTTAGTTCTAAAGAGTATATTTTAAATGCATACCAAGAAGCTATAAAAAATAACTATCGTTTTTTCTCTTTTGGTGACGCTATGCTTATTAAATAAAAAGTAAATTAAAATGGTTTGAAGAAATCAGTGGTTTTTTAACTGATTTTTTTGTTTGTGTATAAAAATTTTCTTGACAAGACCCGTCGGGGGGGGGGTATTATATAAATAGAAAAAAATAAAGATTGTGTGGAAAAGCTGGTGAAATTATGCATGAAAAACTTAATAAATTTTTATTAGTAAGCATAATAGTATTAGTT
>CANRAX010000041.1 GCA_947628635.1 uncultured Bacilli bacterium
TATATAATACCCCCCCCCCGACGGGTCTTGTCAAGTGAAATTTCTTGCACAAAAATATGTGCAAAAACGAAAAAAATAGAAAATTTTAAAATAAGAAATTTTGTACATACACATGTAAAATTGTCTTATTTTATGGTAATATGTTATTAAAATTGAAAAAGACATTTATACAATGAAATTGCAAATTAAAAGATAGACTGTACATTAGCCTATCTTGCAATTATTTATAATAATCTAAACATTCAAATTTCTTTGATTAATTAACTCCTGCAAAGCTATATCAGCATCTTTATTTATTTCCAAAGCTGTTTCTAAATACTTAGAATAACCTTCAACAGTAGCAGTAAAATCATTTAATTCTGGAATATTTCTAGTTTTTAGAAGATCATTTATAATGAAAGTTTCTTTTTTTAAAGCATTTGCGATAGATTCAACTTCTTCATATTTTAACTCACCTATCATAGTTTTTCCTCCTTAGATCCTTTTTTAAAATCATCAGCGTATTTGATAACTATGGGTTTATATTCTTCGATACTTTCTATGTAATTATGATTATCTTGATCATTCCATTTACTCTTCATAATATTTAAATACTCGTATATTTTATTTACTGCTTGAACATATTTTTTATAATCTTCCATATTGCCTCCTAAATTAAGATAATTCTTGAACCATTTTGTAAATTAGTTTCGCGAACAATTTTATTAACATCGTAGATTTCACCAGTTTCTTTACTATAAAAATTAGTGTCATCCTTTATAATATAGGCATTTTCAGTTAATTCTATAAGAGCTTCTTCAATTAATTGCTTAATTGTACCTATGGTTTTGTTAATAGGAATATATAAATCATAAGTTTTTTCTATTAAAGGAATTTCAAGTTCAATTAATATTTTATTTTTATTCATATTTAATAACATTCCTTTCCATTTTTATTTAATCAGTTGAAAAAGCTATTACTTTTAATTTTTTATTCATTAGCAATAAATTTAATTACGTAGGCTTTTCCCTTTAAAATTATGTATCCAAAATTAGGTGTTAATTCAGCACGAAGTAATCTAGCTGAAGTTGTTACTTTCAATGTAAATTGATTGCTTATGCCATTACCAATCCAAATACCTTCTGATAAGTCAGCGTTATCTTTAAACCAATTTTCATAAGCAATACTTTTAATATTATCAATAGTATCAACTATAATAAATTTAATATTTCCTAGTTTCTTAGCTCTTTCAAAAATATTTTTTAATTTGTCACTTTCTTCACTATCTAATTTTGAAAGAAGAGAAGTTATACCAATAAGCATGCAAACAACTGTTTCTTGTGTTTTGGATAATTTCTGATTTTCATAAAAAGCACTTAATTTATCAATAGATGTAAGACATAAATCACTAGAATATGTTACTTTATTAGAAGAAATATCATTAAGAATATTATTACTATCCATAACAATACAACTTGTATTTGGTACTTGAGTAGCAACACTTACTAAACCTTTTAAAAACTCTGGTTCAGTAGAAATATCATCACCAGTTATGGTGTACATATAAGAACTTTCTAAGTTAATTCTAGCTATTTCTAAAGTTTCCTTAGTAATACCAACTGGGATAGTTGTTAAGTCGCCAAGAAGTTCTCTAACAGAGTCAAAATTAACTATTTCAGGTAATATTGGAATACGTTTAGCTTTAAAATCACAAATAGCATTTAATTTTTGACTAACTACTTTAATATAATCAATCATTTTTTCTTCAGCATAAGGATAAGCTGTTTGAAATTCATAAATATTATCAAGGGAAATCAAGCCTCGTCCATATACTTTAGATGGCTCTTTTCTTCTAACATTTGGTAGTATAGAACTATAATCCGATGCGTCATTAAATTGTAAAACAACATTTTGTTTAAAGTTTTGACGAAGACGATATCTTATAGTATTTGTGCCACTTGTACTAAATAGGAAAACAACACCATACTTTAAGCAGTCTCTTGTTAATTGATTTAACAAATCTTCATATTCGCTATAAGTTTCAAGAAAAGCCTCAACATTATTAATAACTATGACTAAGATAGGTATTTGCTTTCCACCATGATTTATATAAAAATCATAAGAACCGTTATAGTCAACAAATAATTTTTTACGGTCATCAATAATTTCTTGGAGCATTTTAAATAAATTATTTATTTTTTCAGCTTCTGTTGATAAAATAACTTCTCCTACATGAGGGGCATTTTTAAACATTGTTAAAGTTTCAGCACCAAAATCTAGTATATAAAAATTAATTTCTTTAGAGTCATGGGAAGTAAGGCAAGAATAAATGATACTTGTTAACATTAATTCCTTACCACTACCAGCTGAACCATAAATTATTGTATTGCCATCTTGAGATAAAGGTAAAGTTAAAATATTTTGCTTTTGATTATCTGGATCATCGTATTCACCAATTATAGGGTTTATAACATTTTTACTGACAGTATAAGAATACTTTTGTTTTAATTTATCTACGTAAATAACATTTGGTATCCTATCTAACCACAATTGCGGAATGGAAATATTTTCATTCTTGGCTTCATCAACTATATATTTAATAATATTTGTAATTTCTTCGCCTTTTGAAGCAACCACCACTTCATTGTTTTTTGAATCAAGAGATTTAATAGTATTACCAACATTATCAATAATATTAATAGATTGGTCCACTTTCTTTTTTCTTTTTTCAGTCGGATAATACTGTGCTCCTGCCCAAGCAGCTTGACCTAAGGCAAATAATTCATTATAACCTACTTGTAAATAGAAGCGACCAGGATTTTTTAAAGAAGCAGCATCGGGTACTTTAATCATATCCATACTATCAGATTTATCTTGAACTTTTAAACATACTCTAAATTTAGAGTTAGACCATATTTGATCATTAACAACACCACTTGGTTTTTGAGTGGCTAAAATAAGATGGACACCTAAAGAACGACCAATACGAGCTGTTGAAATTAATTGTTCCATAAATTCAGGACGTTGATCTTTTAATTCAGCAAATTCATCAGAAATGATAAATAGATGAGATATTGGCTTGTCAACTAAGCCTTTGCGATATAAACTTTGATATTTATAAATATCAATGGTGCTTTCATCCAATTTATCGCGAGCTTCATTAAACATTCTTTGACGTTTTCTTAATTCACTTTGAATAGAAGCTAAAGACCTATTCATTTCAACAGTATCTAAGTTGGTAATTGTTCCAGCTAAGTGAGGAAGCTTCATACCAGTTTCTTTATTTTGAAAAACACCTGCAAGGCCGCCACCTTTATAATCTATTAAAACAAAAGATACTTCATAAGGATGGTAATTTAGGGCCATTGATAAAACATATGTAATTATAAATTCTGATTTACCAGAACCAGTCATACCAGCAATTAATCCATGAGGTCCATGAGCTTTTTCATGTAAATCCAATTTAAATAACTCCCTTGATTTGTCGACACCAACAGAAGCTTGTAGAGACTTTGTTGGATCATTTTGCTTCCATCTATTTAGAACATTTAATTGTTCAACCATACCAACATTATACATTTCTAAAAAAGTAATTCCTTGAGGTAGGCTTCTATTTTCTTTAGCAATATCAATTGGAATATTAGCTAAAATTTTACAACATTCATAAATGTTTAAAGTCGGATCAAAATCAGCAATAAATTCCTTTTGCTTGTTAGAAACTAATTCATTTTCAAAAACACCAGATATTTTATCACCTATACTAATAAATGTTTTACATTCGTTAGGGATGTTGATAAGACGTGGACTAATAACAATTAAGCTATAACCATAATTTGTTTCTGTTTCACATACATCTTTTAAAATATCCAAATCTCTTAAAGTTTTATAATCATCAGTAAAAATGACAAAGTAAGGCTTTAGACGATGATAATCATTAGAATTAACTTCCATTTTACCATTAACTTCTTTAAACTTCCGAGCTTGAAATTCTTTTTCTAGAATTAATGATATTTCTTTAGCTTCATCTAAATTAGAAGCAAAATATCTAGTTGTTTTATCATTCGACCAGCAATGAGGAGAAATTTTTAAATATTCCCAATTAGAAGCATTTTGTTCATTAGTTAAAATAACTATTTTTAAATCTTCATAACTGTGGAAAGTAATCATTTGAAGAATTAGACCTTCAAGAAATTGTTTTTTATTTTTTGCTGTTCCAATAATAGCAGAAATATTATTTTTAACAAAAGAAATTGAAATAGGGACATTTTCTAAAGTTCGTGACTCAGCTCCTAATTTATATACTTCTTGTAAAAGATTGTCATCTTCTAGGGAAAAATGTTCTTCAGGAAAAGAAATATTTCCTTTTAATTCAGTTGATCCTACACCAAGTCTTAAATCAAGAAAATCATCTTGTTCTAGTTCTCTTTCCCATAAATTTCTTTTTTTATTGTAGATAATTTCTTTTATCGCAGACAAAGGAAGATAATTATCAATTAAAATTTGACGTTGAATTTTCATTTCAGCTTGAATTTTTTGACGTTTTGTTTCTATGTACTCTAAGTATTTCTTTTGACGTAATTCTTCTTTCTGTTTACGTTGCTTATTTTGATATCTTTTTTGTAAAACTGGCCATAAAAGCATAGTCATAATCATAGCTCCAGCCATTATTAGTGAAGGTAAGGCTTGTCCAATATCAGTAGAACCATTTAAAACTCCTGCCAAGGCATTGTATCCCATCATCATAGACATCATGGCCATAGTTAACATAGGTCCAATCGTGTAAATTAATGGTGTTTTATCTTCTTGTTCTTTTCCAGGAGGAGCATCTATGGCTATTAAGGCGTCTTCAATTCTCGTTTTGAAACGAGGAGATTTATAAAAATAATCTTCTTCATTGAAAAATTCTATTCCTTCTTCATCTGGATTATCTTCTTTAACTTGCTTTTGAATAATAGGTGGTAAAACTTCAAATAAATTATTATCAAAACGTACTAAATTGCCTATGCTATTAATAATAATTGAATCTTTCATAACAATTAGGCGAAGTCCCATAATAAAAATAATGTCACCATATTCTAATTGACTAGCGGATACAGCTATATTATTAACGTAAGTACCATATTTACTGTTAAGATCTTGAATAATCCATTTACCCTTATTATAAATTAGACGTGCATGTTGTTTAGATACTAAAGGATATGTATAAGCAATGTTGGCTTTGTTATCATTACCAATTATGATTTCTCCTTCTTTTTTAAGATGAAGTTTTAAACTCCCACTATCAACAGTAGGAGAACAATATAAAATAACATACTCATTGTCAGTATTAATTTTTAAAAAATAAAGACTATAATCTTTTAAAATAGCTGAGGATATTTCTTTATCACCAGACATTATTTTTGTTTCAAAGTCACTTTTAATTTTCCACTGTCCATTTTCTTCTTCGACGTTAATCAAATTTCTTGAATTGCCTAAATAATCATTATCAGTTATCCAGTAATTTCCAGCAATTTTGGTTGGTAATTCAAAGTTATAAATTTTTCTTTTTTTGATAAGCCTAACTATCACTGAAAATCACCCCAGTTATTATTCCTATTCTATATCTAATTATAGCTATTTTTGACAATTTTTACAATAATATTTATATATTTTTTAGTTTTTGAGGAATAAGTAATATTGTCCTTTTTGGTAATTTTGCATATTTTATAATGGTGATTGATATTTTATTAACATGGTTTATGCACCTTAATCCTATTGTGCAAGCATTAATAGCTGGTATTTTTACTTGGAGTGTTACTTTATTTGGGGCTTCTATTGTCTTTTTCTTTAAAAAAGTAAACAAAAGTATAATGGATGCTTTATTAGGCTTCTCAGCGGGAGTTATGGTGGCAGCATCTTTTTGGTCATTACTTAGTCCAGCAATTGATATGGCAAATGAACTTAAAATGATATCATGGCTAGTTGTATTTTTAGGATTTTTTAGTGGAGGTTTGCTTTTATATTTAGCTGATAAATTTTATGCTATATTTTCTAAGAAAAAAGAAAAAAATGCTGATCGAAAAAAACGATGTATGATGCTTATTTTTTCTATTGTATTACATAATATTCCTGAAGGTTTGGTGGTAGGATTTGCTTTTGGAGCCGTAGCTTATAATTTTACGGGATCTACGGTGTTGTCGGCAATTACCTTGGCAATTGGAATTGGTTTACAAAACTTTCCTGAAGGAAGTGCGGTGAGTTTACCACTTAGAAGAGAGGGAATTTCTAGAGGTAAGGCATTCTTTTATGGTCAATTAAGTGGTATAGTAGAACCTATTTCAGCAGTTATTGGAGCAATTTTAGTCTTAAAAATACAAATTTTATTGCCATTTATGTTATCGTTTGCCGCAGGAGCAATGATTTATGTTGTAGTTGAGGAATTAATTCCAGAAAGTCAAACAAATACAAAAAAAGATTTAATGGCTTTATTTACCTTAATTGGTTTTTCAGTAATGATGATATTGGATGTTGCATTAGGATAGAAAGAAAAAGACTTGTATAAAGCCTTTTTTTTAAGAATGTTATTTTTTTAAGAATAGTTGTTCACCTTTTTTTAGATAAATACCGTATAAGTCTGTTTTGGGACAAGTAAATATTAATTGTTCTTTAGTTTCTGTTGATGTTGATGGAAGATTTTGTTGGGGATCTTTTGGCAAAGGTTCTTCTTTTAGTGGTGGTGCTTCTGGTTGTTGTACTGTTGGTTCTTGTTGTGGTGGTGCTGGCTTGGAAGAATTTTCATCTAATATTTCAGTTGGTATCTTTTTAAAATTGTAGTTGTAGTTATTCAAAATTTTAATTTCATCATTGATCCAGAGACACTCTTCGGGCTTTTTACCATTATTTATAGACCAGTATCCTGCTTCGTTTTTATACCAACCTGAACCAGCAAATTTTCCTCTAGCACATTCAATGTGGCAATGATTGCCTGAGGCATCTCCTTTTGTTCCTTCAGAATAAAAAATCTCATTTTGTTTAATTTTTTTACCAACAAATAAATTATTTACTTCATTGGCGTGAGCAAAAAGGATAGTCATATAATCAATAGTGCCATCAGGATATTCAACTTTATCAATACTTTCTAACCAAACTTCATTAGCGTCATTCTTATAGATTTTTTTAATAATACCAGTAAAAGGAGCGTAAATGGAACTTATAGAAGTATCGGCTCCAGCTTCATCGATGGCAAAACTATTCAAATGGGATCCTTCATTATAGCCTTGTGTTATTCGCATAACTTTACTAGGATACAAGGGCTTTTCCATTATTTTTCCTCCTTATTAATAATATTTTCTTCAGGTATAGTTTTTACTTTTTTCGCAACAATTTCACTGTATGGTGCTAATTTACCTTCCAACGTTTTATAGATGGTATCTGCTCCTAAGAAGGAAAACAATCCAACCCATAAGCTAGTTGGGAATGTGATATTAGTAAAGGTTATGCAAAAAAGTAGGCCAATTACTATATTAACAACAAAAGAATATAGTGTAATTAATTTGCTTTTTTTAAAATGCTTTTTAGTTTTTTGAATAAAGGTACATGTAATAGCACTGAGCGCAATTGATATGACTAATATTTTTTGTAAATAGTCTAAGTTTAACATAATTTTCCTCCTCAATTTAATATATGCACTTTCAAATATTGAAACAATTAAATTTAACTAGAAAAGATATTTTAAATTTTGGAATTTTTAATTACGATAACTACTTACTTAGTAAAAAAATTTTTTAAACAAAAAAACCCAAATTCTGGGTTTTTGGAAACATTTGAATATTAACGTTTTGAAAATTGAGGTGCACGACGTGCTTTCTTTAAACCTGGTTTCTTACGTTCTTTCTTACGTGAATCTCTTGTAATCATTCCAGCTACTTTTAATGTTTTTCTGAAACTATTTTCAGAATCAGCTGGTGTTGTTGAATCATATTGTAATAAAGCTCTAGTAATTCCTAAGCGGATTGCTCCAGTTTGACCTTGAAAACCGCCACCATTAACTTTAGCAGAAACATCAAACATTTCAGCTGTGTTAGTTAAAACAAGTGGTTGAGATAAGTCCATTACACAAATTTCTGATGGAAAATATTCTCTTACATCGCGACCGTTAACAGTAATTTTTCCTGTTCCAGGAGTTAATGTAACTCTTGCTACACTTGACTTTCTATGACCTGTACCAGTGTATACTCTTTTTTCTTCTTTTGCCATAACCTATCCTCCTACTTTACTTCAAGCACTTCTGGTTTTTGTGCTTCGTGTTTATGTTCCTCTGTTGCATAAACAAATAGTTTCTTATACATTTGTCTTCCTAATCTGTTATGAGGAAGCATTCCTTTAACGGCTCTTTCCATCATTTCAACTGGATATTGTTCACGCATTACTTTTGCAGTTCTTTCTCTTAAACCACCTGTATACATTGAGTGATTATAATACATTTTATTTTCTAGCTTATTACCAGTTAAATTAACTTTTTGAGCATTAATGATTATAATGTTGTCGCCACAATCAATATGTGGTGTATAAGTTGGTTTATGTTTTCCACGTAAGTATTTGGCAGCAAGTGAAGCAACACGACCTAAAGGCTTTCCAGCAGCGTCGATTACATACCATTTGCGTTCAACTGTTTCTTTTTTTTGCATATAACTTGTCATAAATTTTCTCCTTTTACTTAAATTAGACTTTCCCACAGTCTAATTTATGTGGGGATTTAAATGTACCGATTAAAATTATACTAAAAAACGTCTTAAAAAGCAATAGTTTTTAATACTTTTTTAAAAGGCTAAAGGCTTTTAAATTGTTTTAGTTACTGACTCTTTAACTAATTCATCTTCTAAAACACCCAATTTTTGTAAAGCAACTTCTAATTCTTCATCTGATAATGACTCGACATATCTTTCGGCTTTTTCGGCATTAGCGTATTTTCTTAAAACAGCGTCATGTTGATAATTACTGTAAGCATAAGTTGACGTAGTTGTTGCATATGTTCCTGCAACAGTTGAAAGATGTTTCTTATCTATTGTTCCATCATCATTCAAAGTAAAATAAGTTGAACCACAAGCTGTTGCGGTTGGTAAAACATAAGATGTTGTTGGAGCAGTATAAGTTGTTGTTGGAGTTATTGAAGATGTTGTTCCTAAAGTATCAAACATTTAAATTCTTCCTTTCTGTTTAGCTAGCATATTATTGGTAGCTTTTTGTTTTTCTAATAATTTTTTCAACTGTTCAAGTTGATTTTTATCTTTTATCGAAGCAATTATTTCATCAATAGTTGGAATATTTTTTAATTCTTCTTGTTTAGTAGCTATTAGCGTATTAGCTTCTTCGTATTTTTCACTATTATTTTTAAGTTGTCTGGTTTGTATTTCATATAGCTTTTTTTCTTTTTCTTTAAACCGATAAATGTTGTGATTTTGTATATTAACGCATTCAAAGTTTATGAGAGCACTGAATAATTCTATTGGAACTAATAATAAAATTTCTGGAAAGCCAAGAAATGTTAAGCCTAATGAAGAGGCAATAACTAGGCCATTTAGTTTTAAACTTCTTTTATGTACAGCTTTATTCCATTCTAAATATTTTATTATTTCTAGTGGTCTTGTAGAACTCATATGATAATTTCTATTCATTTCACGATAAAATTCTTTGTGAGCTATTTCTTTTTGTAAATTAGCATCTTCAATAACTTTATTTTTTTCATAATCAGAATGTAATTTTTGAAGTTTTTTATTTTTTTGCCAGTCTATATATTTGTCGTGATATTTTAAATAATTAGGACAAAGCTTTTTTAAAATTTTAAATTTTAAATCTTCGGCTCTAAAAACAATTTTTTGAAATTTGCCGGCTCCAAGTTTTTCAGTTAGAAAAATTTTATCATCATAAGTTAGGCTGTTTTTCAAAAACTTTTCTAATAAAGGATGATTATTAGCAAAATTTTTGGTTAAACTTGGAAAATTTTTTTCTAGTATTTCAACTACCCCCATAAAGTACCCCTCTTACTTCTTAATGGCTCATATTATACCACTAAAGCCCTTTTTTAGCAACAAAAAAGAAGCAAAAAAAAGAAGCAATAATATTGTCTCAATTTTTTTCTAAATGCAACTCTCTTATTGTAAAAGATTGCGTTTAACTTAAAAAATATAAATAGTTGCATTTAACCTTAAAAAGTTGCATTTACCTTAAAATTTGAGCTTTCTATCACAGTTTAATTATTTTTATTATTCTTTTTGGGCAAAAAATTATATTATCTTTTTT
>CANRAX010000042.1 GCA_947628635.1 uncultured Bacilli bacterium
AAAGGTTCTCTTGAAAAAGTTTTAGAATTTTGTACTAATGTTAATCTTTTAGAGGCAAAACTTCCAAAACAAAAATTAATTAAACAAAATGAATATTTAGCTAATTTAGGTTATCGAGTAATTGCCATTGCTGAAGGAACAATCGCTAAAAAAGAAAATTATACTGAAAAAGATCTTAAAAATTTAACATTTATGGGTTTAGTAGGTTTTATAGATCCTATCCGAAAAGAAGTTATCCCTTCAATAAAACAATGTATAACTGCTGGAATAAAAGTTTTAATGATTACAGGAGATCATCCCTTAACAGCCTTTGCCATAGCCAAAGATTTAAAGTTAACAAATGATTATCAAGACATTACAACAGGCCCTGAGGTAGAAAAATACTATTCTATGGGACCAGTTGCTTTTGACAAATTTATTAAAACAAAAAAAGTTTTTTCTCGAGTAGCGCCACTTCAAAAACTTCAAATAGTTGAGTCTTTAAAAAGACAAGGCGAATTTGTAGCCGTAACGGGTGATGGAGTTAATGATGCTCCGGCTTTAAAAACGGCTAATTTAGGTATCGCGATGGGAAGTGGCACAGATATTGCTAGAGAAACAGCCAAAATGATAATTATTGACGATAATTTTAAATCAATTGTAAGTGGTGTCAAGGAAGGACGTATTGCTTATAGTAATATTCGAAAAATAGCTTTTTTCCTTATTTCTTGTGGTTTAGCAGAAGTTCTATTTTTCTGCCTTTCAACTTTGTTTAATTTACCTATGCCTTTAGTAGCTATTCAACTTCTTTGGCTAAATATTGTAACCGATGGTTTGCAAGACTTTGCTTTATCCTTTGAAAAAGGAGAAGAAAATGTCATGAAAGAATCTCCACGTGATCCTAAAGAAAGTCTTTTTGATAAAACGCTCTTTTCCGAAATTATTTTTTCAGGAATTACCATTGGTTTAATAGTCTTTATTATTTGGTTTTATTTAATAAAACAACTTAAAATCGATGTTCATATTGCTCGAGGCTACATTATGGTTTTAATGGTCTTCATTCAAAATATTCATGTTTTCAATTGTCGAAGTGAGAAAAAATCAGCTTTCTCTATACCTTTATCCCAAAACTTGATGATAATCTTTGCCGTATTTAGTTCTATATTTTTACAAGTTCTTGTTATGGAGGTTGATTTTTTAGCAGTTTTTTTAAAAACTACTGCTATTCCTTTCTTACATTTAGTATTTTTATTTGCCTTATCTTTATTCATTCTTATAATTATGGAAATCTATAAAGCAATAAAATATAAAAATAATTAGAAAATTATGTTATAATCAAATTAGAGGAGGTTTTAGCATTGCTTACCGATAAAAATCAAAATGAAATTAATGAAAAAAGAATAATTGACTCTATTCGTTGTCTAGCTATTGATATGATTGATAAAGCTGAAAGTGGCCATCCTGGTATTGCCCTTGGAGCAGCTCCTATAATTTATACTTTGTATGCCAAACATTTACGAATAGATCCAACTAATCCTAATTATTTTAATAGAGATCGTTTTGTTCTATCTGCTGGTCATGCCTCTGCCTTATTGTACGCAACACTTTTTATGGCTGGCTATGACTTAACTTTAGATGATTTAAAGGCCTTTCGCCAAATAGATTCCAAAACGCCAGGTCATCCAGAGATAAATACAACTCCAGGAGTAGATGCTACTACTGGTCCTTTAGGTCAAGGCTTTGCTATGGCTGTTGGTATGGCTATGGCTGAAGCAAATCTTCGTAGTCGTTATAATAAAGGTAAAAAGAATTTAATTGATTTTAACACTTACGTTTTATGTAGTGATGGCGATTTAATGGAAGGAATTAGCTATGAAGCAGCCAGCTTAGCAGGAACATTAAAATTAAATAAATTAATTGCTTTATATGATTCTAATTCTGTTTGTCTAGATGGTAAAACAAGTGATACTTTTACTGAAAATATTGCAATGCGTTTTGTGGCCCTTGGCTGGAACGTAATAACTGTTGATGATGGTGATAGTTATGAATTAGTCAATAAGGCCATTGCTGAAGCTAAAACTAGTACCGATAAACCAACTTTAATTGAAATAAAAACAACAATTGGTAAAGACTCACAATTAGAAGGAACAAATAAGGTCCATGGTACTCCACTTACTAAAGAAGACATAACAAATATTAAAGAAAAATTAAATATTCGAAATATTCCTTTTACAGTATCTCAAAATGCTTGTGATGATTTCCAAAGTTTAATAAATGCAAGGTGTCATAATTTAAGTGCTGAATTTTCTAAAAATTTAAAGGAATTATCTGAAGAACAACAGGAAGAATTAGCATATTTTATGAACCCTGATAAAAAAATAGATATAAAAGAATTTATTTATAATCCACCTGAAAATTTAAAAGAAGCTCCTCGTGATACATCTCACAAAATTTTAAATTCTGAGGTATTAAATATTCCTTATGTTTTAGGGGGTAGTGCTGATTTAGCAAGTTCTAATCGAACTTATATTGATGAAGGTGGTAACTTTTCAAATAATGACTACTTAGGTAGAAATATCCTTTATGGAGTTAGAGAACACGCTATGGGTGCTATTACAAATGGTTTAGCCTTATGTGGATTTAGACCTTTTGCTTCCACTTTCTTAAGTTTTAGCGATTATCTTCGTCCAGCTTTACGTATGTCAGCTCTAATGAATTTAGCACCAATATACATATTTACTCATGACTCTATAAGTGTTGGAGAAGATGGTCCAACTCATCAACCCGTTGAACAGTTATTATCACTTAGAAGCATACCTAATATGGATGTTTTTAGACCAGCTGATGCTAATGAAGTAATTGGAGCTTATAGAACTATTTTTGCTAAAAGTTCTAATCCAGCTGTCATTGCTTTATCAAAAAATAAATTGCCAATTCTTGAACTTACTAAAGCCAATGAAGTAGAAAATGGTGGCTATATTTTATATGAACCAGAAAAGAAAGCAAATGGTATAATTATCGCTACCGGTGAAGAAGTACATAGTGCCCTAGAAATTGCCTATCGTTTAAAAACAAAGGGTTTTGAAATACGAGTTGTATCAATGCCAAACTTAGAAAGATTTTTAAATCAAACTCCTGAATATATAGAAGAAGTTCTACCAGTTGAAATAAGAAAAATTGTTATTGAAGCTGGTTCAAAATATTGTTGGTCTAAATTAATCTTTAATGATAAATATCTAATTACACTTGATAAATTTGGTGCCAGTGGAAAAAAAGAAGATGTTTATAAAAAATTTGGTTTTGATTTAGACGCTTTAGAAGAGAAAATTGAAAATCTTTTAAAATAAATTTCGACAAAAATAGATTTTTATATTTGTTACTATATTTTTGGTGATAAGTATGAAAATCTATTTTATTTTTAATATTAAAAAGGAATTTATAAATCTTTATAAAGATAATGCGTGTGTTTTATATAACATTTTAAGACAAATATATTATTTAGATAAAACAGAAGTTGAATATGGATATAATCTTTTTCGTCAACTAATCATACCTATTGAAAAAGCTAAAATGGATAAAGATATTTTCATCAAAATGCATCGCGACATTCCATATATAAAAAGAAAAGAAACTCATATTTATAATAATCTTTATAAAGATGAAATCAGTCGTTTAACAATAAAAGGAAGTTATATTAAATTAGAGCTAGATCAAGATTTTTCTACTTTTTTCCATATTATTAATGAATTTTCACCTAACTTTTTTGTTTGTGAATTTCACTATCAAGATTTTTTCTTCTTAAATGATTATTTAGAAAAGGAAAAAACACTTGTTTAATTTTAATAATTTAGGTAAAATATATCTAGGGAGTGATTAATATGTTTTGGGATATAATGCGTGTTTTATTTGGTTTAATTATTGGTTTAGTAATTGGTTTTTTTGGAGCTAGACATTATATGAAAAAATATTTCCAAAAAAATCCACCTATCAATCGTGATATGATTAAAGCTCTAATGATGCAGATGGGAAGGAAACCTAATGAAAAACAAATTAATCAAATGATGAAAGCAATGCAAAAATACCAATAAGGTATTTTTTCTTGTAAGTGGTGATTTTATGAAAGATTTTAAAGAAAAACTTGCTTTAGTACCAACTAAACCTGGTAGTTATCAAATGAAAAACAAAGATGGAGTTATAATTTATGTTGGTAAAGCTAAAAATTTAAAAAATCGTCTTAAAAGTTATTTCACAGGAACCGTTACTGGTAAAACCCGTCTTTTAGTTGAAGACATTGAAGATTTTGAATATATCGTTACTTCATCTGAGTTAGAATCACTAATTTTAGAGATTACTTTAATAAAAAAATATAATCCTAAGTATAATATTTTACTTAAAGATGATAAAAGTTATCCTTATATTGAATTGACCAATGAAGCCTATCCAACATTAAAAATAGTTCGTAATGTTAAACGAAAAAAGAATAAAAATCATCTTTATGGTCCTTATCCTAATGCTACATCAGCGCGAAAAACCGTTAATATGATTAATCGTCTTTATCCTTTACGTAAATGTGAACATCTAAAAAAAGAACCATGTCTTTATTACCATATCCATGAATGTCTTGGTTATTGTACAAAAAAAATTCCTGAAGATACTATTAATAATATGAAAAAAGAAATTATTTCTTTCTTAAAAGGTGACGCTAGTATTATTACTGAAAAGTTACAAGAGGAAATGTATAAAGCAAGTGAAAATTTAAATTATGAGCGAGCTAATGAATTGAAAAATATGCTTGAAGATATAAATATTACTTTGAAAAAACAAAAAATTGATTTAAATAATAATTATAATTTTGATTTAGTAAATTACTATTATGATAAAAACTATTTATCTATTGAAATATTCTTTATTCGTGAAGGTCGTCTTTTTGGACGTCATAATGAAATCATTCAAACAATTGAATTAGCAGATGATACTGTCATAGAATATTTAATTAAATTTTATGAAAAAAGTTTACTACCTAAAGAATTATATGTTCCCGTTGAACTAGATGATAAATTATTAGCTGATTACTTTAATATTAAAGTTTTAAAACCTCTTCGTGGTAAACTAAAAAAATTAATGGATTTGGCTAAAGAAAATGCTAAAGAGCAAATAGATCTTCAAGAAGAAACATTAAAGAAAAATGACGAAATACGTTATCAAGCTTTAGAAGAGTTAAAGAAATTATTAAAAGTAGATAAAGTATCACGAATGGAATCTTTCGATAATTCTCATCTTTTTGGTACTTTTTACGTTGGTGGAATGGTTGTTTTTGAGGATTTCTTGCCTCTAAAAGATGAATATCGTAAATATAAAATAAGTAGTGAAGTAAAAGATGATTTAAGTGCCATGAAAGAAGTTCTTTATAGACGTTATTATAAAGTTTTAATGGAGAATTTACAAAAACCTGATTTAATTGTAATGGATGGTGGTGAACTTCAAGTAAGTGTTGCTAAAGAAATAATTTCCTCATTACATCTAAATATTCCAATAATTGGTTTAGCTAAAGATAAGAGCCATCGCACTAACTATATCATTAATGATAAATTAGAAAAACTCCAAGTAAATAAAGATAGTAATTTATTTCTTTTTCTAACCAGAATTCAAGAAGAAGTACATCGTTATGCTATAAGTTATCATCGAAATATTAAAGCCAAAGGAGCTCTAGCAAGTGTTCTTGATTTAGTTCCCGGAATAGGAACAGTTAGACGTAAAGAATTATTAAAAAAATTTGGTTCATTAAAGAAAATGAAAGAGGCAAGTGTTGAGCAATTAGCGGAAGTTGTTTCTTTGGATACGGCACAGAATTTATTTAACTATTTAAAAGAATTATAGTATAATAATATTATTGGAGGCATTACAAATGAATAAAAAAGGTTTTTCTCTAGTTGAATTATTAACTGTCATTTCTCTTCTAGGTATTCTAATGGGAATAGCTATTCAGGCCGTAATGGGATATTTAAACAAAGCCCAAAATCAAGCTTATGATAGTATTTATAAAGCTACTTATGACGCAGCTCAAACTTATATAATGGAAAATGGTATTGAACCAACACTAGCTAATGGCTCAACTGGTAATGTAGAAATCACAAAGCTAGTTGAAGATGGTTATATGACTCATCCAACCGATCCCAACACAAAAACTGATTGTTCAGGAACAGTTAATTATAAAATGAAAAAGGGTAGTGGCAAGACTGCTGATACCATTGTTTATCGTATAAGCTTGACTTGTCCAGGAAACAAGGATTTAAAAGAAAAGATTTTTCCAGTTGGAGAAACTTATTAATAGGTGAAGTAATATGAGTAAAATACAAGTAATGGATGAAATTTTAGCTAATAAAATTGCGGCAGGGGAAGTTGTCGAAAAAACGATGAATGTCGTAAAAGAATTAGTTGAAAATTCTATTGATGCCCAAAGTACAGAAATTAGCATTAAACTAATCGACTCTGGTGTTAAAGAAATCCAAGTAAGTGATAACGGTATTGGTATGGACGAAGAAGATTGTAAAATGGCTTTTTTACGTCATGCTACTTCTAAATTAAAAAAACTTGATGATTTATTTTATATTTCATCATTAGGTTTTCGTGGCGAAGCATTACCTTCGATTGCTTCTGTTTCTAATGTAACATTAAAAACTTCTGATGGAAAAGTTGGAACCCTATTAACTTTAAATGGCGGCAAAGATATGAAGATAGAACGTAGTGATTTGCAACAAGGAACAACCATTACTGTTAGAGATCTTTTTTATAATACCCCTGTTCGACTAAAATATTTAAAGAATTTATATATTGAATTAGCTAATATTGTTGATTATGTTAATAAAATGGCTTTATCTTATCCTAATATTAAATTTACTTTAGAAAATAATGACAAAATTCTTCTAAACACTGATGGAAGTGGTGATTTATTAAAAGTTATTTATGAAATATATGGTGTTGATGTAACTAAAAAAATGGCTTCTGTTTCTGGTGAAAATGATGATTATTATATAAGCGGTTTTATCTCTTATCCAGAAATAACAAAAAGTAATCGTAATTCATTAACAACATTAGTAAATGGTCGTGTAATTAAAAATAATGAACTAAATAAGATTATTATTGATTGCTATCATACTTATATACCAAAAGATAAATTTCCAATTGTTATTTTAAATATTGATGTTGATCCAATCTTAGTTGATATAAATATTCATCCTACTAAAATGGATATTAAGTTTTCAAAAATGGATACTTTAAAAGATTTAATTACCAAAATAATTACTGATAAATTAAAAGTTCTTAACTTAATACCAAATGCTTCTGTTAGAGATACTTCATCTATAAATGAAGTAAAAGAGCAAATAAAATATTCAAATGAAGAGGTTTATGTAAAACCAAGTTATGAAGAAGTAAAATTAGATTTTTCTATCAATGAAGAACAAACTTCTTATAATAAAGTAGAAGAAGAACAAAAGGAAGAAATTAAAGATGAAGAAAAACCAATTTATAATATAAAGGAAATGCTTCCTAAAGGTATTGTTTATTTAACTTATATTATTGCTGAAAATGAAGATGGCATGTATATAATAGATCAACATGCCGCCGCGGAGCGTATTAATTACGAAAAAGTTTTGAAATCTTTAAAAGAAAAGGTTTTAGTTATAGATTTATTAGTACCAATAAAAATAGAATTACCAGCTAATGAATTTATTATTTTAAAAGAACATTTTTCTCTTTTAGAACAATATGGTTTTAATGTTGAAGAATTTGGTCTTAATACTATTATAGTTAGATCTCATCCTAGTTGGATTAATGAAGAAGTAGCTGAAGAATGTATTCGCAAAGTCATTGATATAATTATTTCTAAAGAAGGCTTTAATTTTGATGAATTTGTTTGGCGTATGGCTTCAACAATGGCTTGTCGAATGTCAATTAAAGCTAATGATTATATTTCATATGATGATCAATTATGGCTTTTGAATGAACTTCGTAAATGTGAAAATCCCTTTACTTGTCCTCATGGTCGGCCAACAATAATTACTTATACTAAATATGATTTAGAGAAATTATTCAAAAGAAGTATTGATTAATTTCTTTTCTTTTGTTAAAATTTAAGAAATTTATGGGGTGGTTTTATGCAAAATATTATTGTTATTGTTGGACCTACTGGCGTAGGAAAAACTAAGTTAAGTATTGAACTGGCTAAAAAATTAGATGCCGAAATAATTAATGGTGATTCCGTTAGTATTTATAAAAAATTAAATATTGGTAGTGCCAAACCTACAAAAGAAGAACAAAGTCAAGTAAGACATCATCTAATTGATATTTGTGAACCATCAGATGATTATTCTGTCTATAATTATCAAAAAGATGTCCGCCTCTTAATAGATAATTTAACAAAGAAAAATAAAAGAATTATTATTGTAGGAGGAACAGGTCTTTATATAAAATCCGCCTTATATGATTATAATTTTTCTAAAGAATTTACTTCACATACTTATGATGAGTTATCTAATGAAGAAATTATTGAAAAGATTAGAAATTTTCAAAATAATATTGATCTTCCTCATAAAAATAATCGCCAAAGATTAGTAAGATTATTAAATAAATTAGAAAATAACATTGAAACATCTAATAATAAAGATAAAGCCGTATATCCTCACTTAGTAATTGGTCTTACTACTGATAGAGATTACTTATATGAAAGAATAAATAACAGAGTAGATGAGATGTTTAAGAATAATTTATTCGAAGAAGTTACAAGTTTAAAAGAAGATTATAAAACATCACGAGTTTTAAATAGTGCAATAGGTTATAAAGAATTTATCAATTATTTTTCAAATAAAGAAACTTTAGCTGAAGTAAAAGAAAAAATAAAGCAAAATTCTAGACATTATGCTAAAAGGCAATATACTTTTTTTAATCATCAATTTCATACTAATTGGTTTAACGTAGATTTTAATGATTTTTCAAAAACAATTAATGAAGTAATAGCTTTCTTAGATAAGCAAGAAAAAATTTAAATGCACCGCAAAATACAGATGTGCATTTTTTATTTTGTGCACAAAATTTTACTTGACAAGACCCGTCGGGGGGGGGGGTATTATATAAATAGAAAAAAATAAGAATTGTGTGGAAAAGTTGGTGAAATTAATGAAGAATAAATTAGATAAAAAAGTATATATAGTAGTTTTAATAGCAACAATAATATCAATATCATCTTCATACGTATTAGCAGAAACCCTAATGAAAAGTGAAGATGTATATTTTGACAAAACTAGTTCAGGCTTAGCCGTAAATAATGTGCAAGCTGCGATAGATGGAACGTGTACAAAGTTCAATGATCAGTTAACGGCGTTACAAACAACTATAATTAACAAAATATATCCCGTAGGAAGCATTTATATCTCAACAAATTTATCAACGGTACAACAAGTAAATAATACTATAGGTGGAACTTGGGAAATTTATGGATCTGGAAGAACTTTAGTAGGAAATGATGGATCAACTTATATAACTGGAGATACATCTAAAGGACAAGGTGGTTCAGCAACAAATTCTACAAAACTAACAGTAGCCAATTTACCAAGTCACTCACATGTAATACCAGAATTATCAGGAAGCACTAGTGAAGATGGAGAACATAATCATGCTTTAACAGGTAATACGTCAATACTTAGATGGAGTTCTGGAATAACTGGGAATATTCAAAATGTGGTGGCAACAAATTCACCTATTTATGGTGGCTATACTATAGGAATAAATCCAGCTGGTAAACACTCTCATACAGTTACCACAACTGCTTCAAATACCACTACTTGTACAAACTGTACTGGTACAGCTTTTACAACAAGTACCATGCAACCATATATTGTTGTTTATATGTATAAAAGAATAAAATAAAATAAATTAAAATGACTAAGAAATCAGTGATTTTTAACTGATTTTTTTGCACTGGTTTTTTTATTTTGTTTAAGAAATTTCACTTGACAATACCCATCGGGGGGGGGTATTATATAAATAGAAAAAAATAAGGATTGTGTGGAAAAAGTTGGTGAAATTAATGAAGAATAAATTAGATAAAAAAGTATACATAATAATGTTAATTGGAATAATGATAGGCATAATCATATCAACAACATTATCTTATACGTTAGCGGCAACATTAGTAAATAGTAAAGATGTCTATTATGAAGATA
>CANRAX010000043.1 GCA_947628635.1 uncultured Bacilli bacterium
ATCAACAAAAGAGCACCAAAGTGTTCTTTTATTAAAATATTATTTCATAGTAGGTAAACTATAAATAGATTGAGCTATTTCTATTAATTCATCTTGATTTAAAACATCACTAACCAAATAATACTCTATACCATTACTTTCCCAAGACAAAGAATTATCAGTCATTACACCTAATGAATCCATTAAACGATAAGGTTCTCCATAAGTTGGAATAACCGTAAACTCATCCATAGTAGTAGCATTTTCTTCTACCAATAAAAATGGTTTTTCTCCATCAAAGGTCATAATAACTCTGTCCCCATTATCAACCTTTATCTTTTCTTCATCCACTAATTTAGTTCCACTTGGTAAAAATAATGGATAAATAGCTTCTTCAAAATTACCAGTTTGTTTTTCTACAACATTATCATTTTTATCGTCCATAACTGTATTTAAATCAAAATAATTTTTCTTAAAATTAGGTGTATAATCAATTGTATTAAAAACCATTTTCATACATATAACGTCATTTTTATTATAAACAGTAACCTTTTTAATTTTTAAATTATTATCAAGTTCTATTTTTTGTTTACTTAGATTTTTATTATTAGGATAATTCACAGTAGTTATAAATGAATAACCTTTTTTTTCTTTGCTAAATTTTCTTTGTTCATCATTATTAACATCATTAATCAAAGCATTTAATAAATATATTTGAGAATTACTATAAGGCCAATCACTTTGAAACTTAAAACTTTTATTTAAAGAAGGTGTTAATATATAAACTCCACTATCATTTTTCAAAATTATTTGTGTATGACTATTAGCCTTATTAGTAAGTTCTATTCGATAATAATCATCTTTTTTAAAGTTAGCCGTTATCTCATAATTATAAACATCATCATTATTAGTTATTTCTAAATCGCCAACAAGCTTATAAGCAGAACTTTTATCAAATTTTTTATTCAATTCTTTTACAATACTTTTTTCACTATATTTATCACATCCTGTAACCATTATTAATAATAGTAACAAACATAAAATTTTTTTAATCATAATTCACCCCATTAACTTTTCTATTAAATTATATGGAAGCAATTACAATTTATTACAAAAAAGAATAGTAATTATCCAGAAATCACTATTCTTACTTCTTTTTTCTTTGATTCATAATTAAGCCTTAAATCATTTCCTCGAACTTTAACAGCAACATTATGTTCACCAACACCATAACCATCTAAATCAATATAAGCGATAATATCAGTAGCATCTAAATTATTAATGACATCTTCACTACCACTAACCACAACTGTAACTTTAGAATCGTTTTCTGTTGTAGCTTGAACACTTAAACCATTAGCTAAATTTTCTGATCTAACTGATATATTAGCAAATTCTTTAGTTATTGAATTATCAACAGTTACTTTAATTGAAATTGTCTTAGAACTTAACTCTGTTATGCCTTTAGGCTTTTTCAAAGTAATATTATAATCTTTATCTTTATCCAAACCATTAACATCAATTTCAACATCTAATTGTTCTAATTTTTCAATAGCCTTATCTTCACCATAAACTGTAATTGTCGAAATATTTGGTGTTAAAGACTTAATTGCTTTACCAAAAGCTAAATTACCAGTAGGAACAATTCTAATAGGAATTTCTTTACTAGGAGATGTTATTGTAATCTTAGCCTCAACAGTTTTTGGAACTATTTCTACATCAACAATTTTTCCATCATTATCATAAGCAACAAGTGGAACATCCTTTAAAGTTATTTCACCTGCTTTAGGATTAGGTATATTATTAACATCAACTAATGCTCTAACTGAAGCAACCTTTTTAAGTTTGTATTCAGCACCTTTTATGATTACATCTGTTCTATCCAATTCTATATCATCAATATACAATTTCTTATCTAAGTTATCTTGATGTAAAATATCATAAGTTAGACTTTTTGTTTCACTTACTTTTTCATAAATTGTAACAGTAACTTGCGATGGATCTAACTTATAATCAAGAGACTTAAGTCTTTGGGTATACTTTAACGTCACTTTATGATTACCAGGCTTTAAACCTGTCAGATCAACAGATACTCCTTTAGAAGGAGTTTGTTTTGCCAAAAAAATATGTCTTCTTTGTCCAATCAAAGTAATATCAACAGTTTTTGGCAAACCTTCAACTACATACAATTCTTCATTAAATACAGCCGTCACTGGTCTATCATATAAAATTTCCGCATATTGATCAATCATTACATTTGACTCTTGGTCTACAATAATAAAAGTTCCAAAAGCTAAAATTAAACTAACTACAATTAATGTTGATTTTTTCGAAGCCAACCTATCTAATATTTTAGAACCATTTTTAAATAAATCAGATAATCTTAAAAATAACTTTGTTATTGGAGTTATTAACCATTTATCAAAGAATGAACCAATATGATGAAAAATACCTTTATTACCCTTATTTATCTTCTTCATATATCTCTTCCTCTTCTGTTTCTAATTCAAGATCAATATCTTGTTTAGGTTTTAATTCATCTATTAACATCATTCGTACATCATCAAGTGTTAAATTATAAAGCATTTCTCCTTTAACTGCAATAGATACTCTCCCCGTTTCTTCAGAAACCACTATACAAATAGCATCCGTTTCTTCTGCTAAACCTAAAGCTGCTCTGTGTCTTGTACCTAAGCGTCTATTTAATTTTGGACTACTACTAGTTGGAAAAACAGCACCAGCACAAGTAATTCTATCGCCTTGAATTATAACGCCACCATCATGTAATGGATTTCCCTCATAAAATATTGCAATCAACAAATCACTTGATAAATCAGCATATAATTTTTTAGCTTTATCTATATAATTTCCTAAACTTATATCTCTTTCAATTACGATTAAAGCTCCAATTCTTTCTTTTCTAAGATAATCAATTGCATTAACCATTTCATAAACCATTCTTTCACGTTCATCAACAGTTAACACTTTATGTCTACCAAGCAATTGACTTCGACCAAGTTGTTCCAGTATATTTCTAATCTCCGGTTGAAATATAACTATTAAAGCAATAGGTCCCCATTGAATTACATATTCAAGTAAAACACCTATTGTTTTAAAGCCAAAGAAATCACTTGCAAATTTTAAAATTATTATAAAAGCTACTCCCTTAAAAATTAAAGAAAGTTTAACGTTATTTTTAATATTTTTTAAAATGAAATAAAAAATTAACCACACTAGTGAAATATCAACAATATTTCTAACTAAGGATAATACATCTGTTAAAGTTATTGACATCTCTTAACCTCCTAATATTTACATTATATATAATAGCAAATATTAGAAAAATTATCAACCTAAAGAACAAATGATTATAAATAAATTTTAGTAAAAAAAAACTAAATGAGAAATCTCATATAGTCCTTTAAAGTTTCAAAATAATTTAATCTGTTTCAATATGATTAAATAGAATTCCAATATTTACTAGTCCACATACACCAACTAAAGTATAAACTACTCTAGAAAATAGACTACCTTCTCCAAATAACATTGCTACTAAGTCAAAATCCAAAAGACCAATTAGTCCCCAATTGACTGCACCAATAATAGTTATTACTAATAGTATTTTTTGAAGTGTTTCCATATCTTTTATCCCTCCTACATTTAGGATAACCAATTATTTAAACTTTATACAATCAATAATAATTATATTAATTAAAATGAAGTTACCCTTTTAGCAACTTCATAAATAACAGGTTTATAAAATTCTTCTTACTGATAAAATATAAGTTCCAGATCCTCTAAGCCAATCATTTACATCACTCAAAATTACACCTTGCATAGGATTAGCTGCATGAATCATTAATCCATTTCCTACATACAAAGCTGAATGTGTTACTGTTGTGTTATTACCCCAACTAATAATATCTCCTGGTTGAGCAGCTTCATAAGTAACAGAAGCTCCATCGTATGCTTGTGTTGATGAACTTCTACTTATAGATTTCCCTACCTGTGCATAAACATATTGCACAAATCCACTACAATCAAACCCCGTTATATTGTTACCTCCGGCAACATATGGTTTGCCTAATAAAGAATAAGCTATATCAACTAAGGAAGCACTGCTTGCATTAGCTGGTAAATCATTATAAATTGGACCAACATCTAGCTTTTGAACTACTGGCATAACTATCTCCACTTCAAAATTAGCTTCTGAAACATTACCATACTTATCTACTGCTTTTACTGTAACAGTATGACTACCTACATCAAAAACATCAGAAGTATAATTAACAGTATAATAATTATTTTCTTTCTCGTTTACTTCATTTACCTCTTTATATTGAATATCACCATCAATTGCATCAACTACTCCGGTTATATTATCCAAAAAATTAATTTCTTCACCTTTAATAAAAGAGATTTTTTCGTTCTTTAAAGTAATTTGTGGAGCTTTACTATCTACAATTTCTACCTGTATAGGAATTGTTTTTACAATACTATCTTTTTCAACTTCTACAACTATTTCTTGTTTACCAATAGTATTTGTATCAATACTTTTTTTGATAGATACAATTTCACCATCAACTTTATCAACAATTTCCTTTAAATCATAATTAGCAGTTCCATATTCTATTGTATTCTTTTTAATAGTTATTTCCATACTTTTATAAATGGAATAGCTTTTATATGCATAAAAGCCAATTACAGATAAACTTACTATTAAAATTATTATAAATATAATGACCTTCGAGGGTCCTTTTTTTGTTTTCATTTTTATATTCTCTCCCCTGAGTAAAATATGGTCCTTATTATACCATAAAATCAGAAAAAAGGCAAATTTTTCAATTGCCTAAATCTAAATCTTTATACTCAGTATCTAACGTATTTAATTTTTCAGTAATCTTTTGTTGTGCTGCTTTTTCCAAGCAATACCAACCTTTTTTAAACATCAATTCATAAACTTTTCTCTGTAAAATAGATATCTCCAAAAATGCAGATTCATATTTTTCATACAAACTTTCATTACTAGCTTCACTCATTGCAATAACATAATTTTTTTCCATATCTTTTAAACTTGTTAGTAAGCAAGTAATATAATCTTTATCATTTAACTCAATACCAGTAGGTACCTCTGTTTTAGGATTATTAATTTTATTTGTACTCATTATTTATCACCTCCACAATTAGTTAAAATATCTAATACTTGATTGATGTTATCTTCAAATAAAGTATTGGCCTCTTCAAATATATTAATTAAATCTTCATCACTAACCATTTGCATTGCATTATACGTACTTTTTAAAACACCATAGTTCCACTGAAACATATCACTAAGATAATCTAAATCTTTTCCTGTAATAATATCAGTAGGAACTTTCTCCATATTTTTTTTCATTTTTCATTCCTCCTCACAATTATTATGAGCAATAATTCTTTCTTTAAACACAAATTTATTCTTTTAGCATAAAAAAATTAATTCTAAATATATGTATAAATAAGCACTTAAAAAACATACTATTAATAGGTGAGCAAAATGGAAATTATTTATCGTTCAATAGTTATGTTTTTATTTTTATTTATAATTGTAAAAATACTTGGTAAAAAACAAAGTAAAAATTTAACTTTATATGATTATATTTTAAGTATAACTTTAGGCTCTATTGTAGCTGATGCTATTCTAAGTTTAGAAGATCCAATTACTAATGGTGTTATAGCTTTAGTTGTTTTTGGACTTTTAGGCTATTTAATTTCTCTATTATCATACAATAGTCATACTATTGAGGAGATAATGGATGGAGAACCGTTAGTTTTATTTGAAAACAACAATTTCAATTATAAAAATTTAGAATCTGCTAAATTTAGTGTTGCCAAAGTTTTAGAATTTTGCCGATTAAAAGGATGTTTTGATATAAACGAACTTGATTGTGCAATATTAGAACCTTCAGGAGATGTTTCTATTCTTTTAAAAGAATCAGCACAACCTCTTACTAGTAATGACATAAATAATAATCTTCAGAGCAATTCTCCAAAACAAACTTTAAATTATGAAATAATTGTTGATGGAATTTTAAACATAAATGAGTTAAAAAAAGCTAAAAAAAGCAAATCTTGGCTAAATAAATTTTTAAAAGAAAATAATAAGAAAATCGAAGATGTTTCTTTATTGTCAATAAATGAAAACAATAAAACTACTCTTTTTACAAAAGAAAAGTGATTAAATCTCTCTAATCACTTATTTTTATAAAATTTACCATAATAATTTGTAACTATCTTAACTCACATATTAATATTGTTATTTTTCTTTATATTTAATAAAAATTTTAGGTTGACTATCTTTAAAAGAAGCTTCTAGAGCATTTATATCAACATCAGAAACACTACCAAGTAATTGCTTTCCTTGCATATTTGGTACAAATAGCATTCCATCAAAATTTACATTTAAATATCCTTTCATCATTGAAAGTGATCTAATAGGAGGAAGAATTTTACCTCTATAAATATTAGCATACTTTCCATTATTAATGTTATCTATAATTCTTATTACAGTTGTTTCATCTAATTCATAATCATCTTTTATATCATATGCATCTCTAAATGGAAAATATCTACCCACACGTACTGAATTAACATTAACTTCATTGGCAAATTTTAACAAATTTTCCAATTCATTATAATTTTGTTTAGTCATAATAATACTTAATCTAACGTTTAATCCATAACTAACGGCTTTTCTTATATTAATTAACACTTGATTTAGTAAATCTACTCCTCTCATTTGAGCATAAGTATCATGATTCAAAGATGGGAGACTTATATCCAAGCATTGAATTGTATTTTTTAAAAACAACCACATATCTTGATCCATAAGAGAAGTCCCATTAGTAGAAATAGATATATATGGTTCTTTATCAGCTTCATGATATTTTTTAATAATTAATGCTATTTTTTCCTTTAAAAGTGGATCAATCAATGGTTCACCACCACTTATAACTAATCTTTCTGGCAATAAATTACCAATAAAATCTATGATTTCCAAATAGTGATCTTTTTTCATAACACCATTATCACTAGAAATACAATATGGACATTTCAATAAACAATTGCTCGTACTTTCATAACACAAATTTTTCATAATATTCACTTCCCACTTATATATTAAATTGCTTTTTACGAATATTCTATCATAACTTTGAACATTTTAAAACTCAAATTTCAAAAGTTCAAGATTGGTACAAATGTAAGCTCATTTATAACTTTTATCAAATTGCATAAAATATCTATTTTCAGTTGTTTTCTTTATTATAAATCCCAATTTTTTGTAAAAATTCAAAGCAGGAATATTTTCTTTATAAACCCATAAATAGACTTTAAAATTATTGTTTAATATATTATTTAATATATTTGTACCTATTCCTTTTCCTCTATAATTTTCATCTAAATATATTTCAGCTAGCAAAACACCATCTTCATATTTTTCTAATAATAAACACCCAACTTTTTTATCATTGATTAAAATAATCTTATACTCATTAATTTGCTTAGGAATAGTAGATTGGACATAAATAATTATTTTTTCTTTTTCTTCTTCAGGTAAGTCCTTAGCATAATCTAAAATACTTGCTAATTTATAGGATATCAATAATTCTATATCATTCTTAGTTGCGCATTCTAGTTCATAGACTTTAAATTTTTTCATAATTTCTCTTTTCTTCATTAATTATATTATTTATTTTACAAAACATTTAACACTCTAGATATTTTACAAATTCATTAAAATAACCTAAAAAAGTTTGTTTTTTACATTAAAATAGAAAAAAGTCAAAAAATTTACCAATAATATGAAAATAACGTAATTATCTAAAATTTTCTTGTTTTCTATATAATTTGACTCTCATAAATTCTTCCTGAGATAAACAATAGTTTTCTATAAATCCATTTGCAGAGTGAGTTTTTACATAATCATCAATAGGTAAATTGTCTATTGTATCAATTTTATGAAAATAAGGATATATCTTTTTATATTTCTTTTCATATTTTTCTTGCAATTCTTTAATGACATCAAGTTGTGAGTGATGTATTAATTGTGTTTTAAACCATTTTTGCAATTCAATATATTTTTTATAATATTCCTGTTCAGTATATTCAGAAATAGGAAGATATAATGCTAAATGTTCAGCTTCAAATTCTTGGCACTTATCTTTATCAACATGAAAGCATTTTTTTGTTTCTAAATCCATATACAATCTAAAAGTAGTATTTGGATCTCTTTCATATGTCATATATTCATCATTTTGTTCTCTAGAATCATTTTTAATATAACTTCCCATAAAAATCATAATATGATTACTATTAACATCTTCTTCTACAAATACCTCAGAAGCTTTTTGATAAGCCATCATAATCATTACTTCCTCAGATAGCCCTATATAATCTTTATCTACTAATTCTGTAAGTTCTAAAAATCTTTTTACTTTTTCATTCTCTGCTAATTCTATTAATTCATTTCTATAAGATATTAAGTTTTCCTTTTCTTTTTTTATTCTATTATATTCTTCTCTTACTTCTTTCAATGTAGATTTTTTCATAAAATGATAACCTCCCTAATAACAATTATATCACAGTAAAATTCTAAAGAAGGATTTTTAGATTAAAAGAAATTTATTTACAAATAAATACTTGAGTTTATTGTCAAGTAAAATTCAAGCATATTGCCGATGTATCAAAAATCTCCACAATAGTAGTGAACTTTTAATTGTTTTACTTTTCCTTTTTCTAATTCCATTTTATAACCAGCACTATTTCTATATAATGGAGCATTTACATTCTCTGTCGAGTAAACTGTGACTTCTCCTTTTTTATCTTCTTGATAGCTATCATAAGATGGTCCCATAATTTTTTTTATCAGTGAATCAATATGCTCATCCAATTCTGAATTTTCTTCTTTTTTAGGTGTGGTAACTTGTCTAATTAATTCTTCCTTTACTCTTCTAGCACTCACTCTTCCCTTTACATCAACTTCAAATATCTTCGAATAATCATTTTTCTTACATAAAAGACTTAAGCATGGATCTAAGACATATTCATTTCCATTGAATATAAAGCATATCCATGAATGATAATACTTTGGTGTTTTTTCATCTAATTTTAAAATTCCTCTTTCAATATAATCATTATCATTCATAAACACTATCGCTGACTCTGTTGTTTCCCAACACCATCCTTCAAGTTCACCTGAGACCATCAAATCAAATAAACTTCCTTCACAATCACCTAAAATTTTGATACGTAAACCACTTAATTTAATAATTAAGTATTTCAAAACTTCTCTATCAACACCCTTATAGTGTAATATAGTAAATTTCTCTTTTTTAGTTAAGTCTTTTTTTGAAATAGCTTTTTCTAATATTTCATTTGTTTCAAACATTTTATAACACTCCTTTGAAATTGTTTTATATAATACCATAAAAAATGTTATTAATTCTAAATGTTAAAAATTTGAAAATTGATACTTTTTTAATGCTAGACTTTTAAATATTTAGAGTTTGATAAATTATATTTATATCTGCTTTATAAAGTATAAAAAAGATATTTTTGTAAATTGCTCAAATAAAAACATAAATGGTGCCCTAAAAAAGAAACAATGCAATCAGCTAGTATCTAAAGTAATTTCAGTTCTTTTGCATTTTATTAATAATATCCAGATTTGTATTTTTGAGATATGCAAGTCTTTTTGGAATTCCAAGTTGTAAAGCAGCCATTACCATTACATCATTTTCATTACAGAATATTACTAATTTCAATATGTAAGTGTGTTTTCTAAATTGACAAATATATCAATTTCAACCTATAAAAATTATATCATGAACTTGACCATTTTAAAACTCGAACCATAAAAGTCCGAGTTTAGTATCCATTTGGTAAAGCTGACTAATCTAAAAACAAACTATTATGTTTTTAGTTATGGCTTTTTAATTGTTATACCACTAAATAACTAAATTTTATCATAATGAGTCCACATTCTAATAATATGAATTTCTTTTTTTTCTTCATCTACTTCAT
>CANRAX010000044.1 GCA_947628635.1 uncultured Bacilli bacterium
GACATCCATTAGTCCTTTATGATAGGCTCCAAAAACTAAATTAATATTTGGAATTGTGGAAATTTGTTCAATTAAGTCTTTTGCATTTTCAAATAATTCCTCTGGAATATTTTCTTTAGATGTTGAAGCAATAAATAAATTCATTATAATCATCTACTCCTTTTCCTATACATAAGATAACTTAACCATAAAAATATATTTTCTTCATATTTTGTCTTAAAAAATTAAAAACTTCTAGAATTTTATAAGGACGAAATTACAATTCCGCGGTTCCACCTTACTTATTCTAGAAGAATCAACTTTTACATTATACTGCTTATCAGCTTTCCACACTGGTCATCACACTTATGAGATTATAATACAATAAAAATTAATTTTAAGTCAAGAAAAAACTCCTTTTAATGGAGTAGTTTCTGTAAAAATTAAATAGAAATAATATTAAAAATTCTTAGCTTTCTTACATCTAGAAATATCTTCCCAAATATTTGCTATATTTATAGAAGAATAAATACTGCCTAGTAAAAATAAATATCTGTGAAATGTCATTACCAAAACATAAAAGACAGCAAAAACAATCAAACAAATTATAGAAATAACTAACTCTAGTATATCTATCTTAGATATTTTATTCATTTCAACCATTCCCCTCAATGTGTAGCATATTATACCACAAAATTGGGAAAAAAGCAAATTTTCCAAGGAAAATAAAGCCTATTATTAAGAAGATATTTTTTGGATTTGCTTTATAAAATTTTTGCTTTTCAAATAAAGACCCGTATATCGTTCATAATAATTATCCAAAAATTTATTAATCTCTCTACTTATTTCTTCACTTACATCTAATTTAGTTATATTTTTTACATCAACATAGTAATACATTCTAATCATTTTTATAGTTTTTTCACTAGTAGGGTTCTCATTTGTTTGACAATTTATACAAACATAACCACCACTATCAGCTGATAAAGAAACTATATTTTTAGTACTTCCACAGATACCACAACCATCAATATTAGGCTTAACACCCAAATAATCTAATAATTTTAATTCTAAAATATTAGTTAAAACTAAAGGGTCAAATCCTTCATCAATCTTTAAAAGAGTATCTCTTAAAAGAAAGTAAATATTTTCTGAATCATTTTGCTTTATAACTTGATGAGTTAAATCTAATATATAAGAAGCATAACTTATTTTTTCTAGATCAGTTGCTATTTTGGAAAAAGAATTAATAACATCAACGCTTATCAAAGTAGATAAACCATTTTCTTTATAGTAAAGATGAATTTTTCCATAAATTAATTTTCTACTCACACCACGTAATTTACTTTTTAAATTACGACATCCTTTTGATATAACCCCAATTAAACCGTGTTCTTTAGTTAAAATATTTAATATTTTACTTGATTCACTATAATTAGTTTCACTCAAAATAATTCCTTCCAAACTTTCTATTTTCATTTAATCACGCTTTCCAATTTGTTTTAGTAAATTATAGTATTTAATATCTCCTGTTTTTATAAATAATTGCCATAAAATATTTGTATCCATAAAATCACCTCTATTTATATAGTGGTGATTTTTATTTCTTTTTATTCATCTTCTTTTAAACCTAATTCTAAAAAATATTTTTCTTCATCACGCCAATTTTTTAGAGTTTTGACATAAGTTTCTAAAAATACTTTTTTACCAAGAAATTTTTCCATATCCATTCTTGCTTTAGAACCAATTTCTTTTAAAAGTGAACCATTTTTGCCAATAATTATTTTTTTAACATTATCTCTATCTACAACAATTAGCACTTGAACATGAACACAATTTTTGTCTTCTTCATAATTTTCTACATAACACGATACAGTATGTGGGATTTCATCTTTTGTTAACTCCAAAATTTTTTCTCTTACAAATTCTGCCATTATAAATCTTGTTGAAACATTAGTTAGTTCCTCTTCACTATAAATCTTATCCATTTCTTCAAGATTATCTTTTAAGCATGAAATTAAAATATCAAGATTATCTTTTTTAAAAGCTGATAAAGGAATAATTTCCTTAAAGTCGGCTAATTCTTTTAACTCATTTATATCCTTTAAAAGTTTTTGTTTATCTTTAATCAAATCAATTTTATTTAGTAACAAAAAAATGGGAATATGCTTATCTTTAATTTTGTCTAGAATAAATTTATCACCTTTACCAAATCCTTTTGCAATATCAACCAAAAATAAGATAACATCAACACCTTCTGTTTTATCATAAGCCTTTTTATTAAGTAAATTACCTAATTTATGAGTTGGTTTATGAATTCCTGGCGTATCTAAAAAAATTATTTGAGCATCTTCATCATTATAAATACCTTGAATAATATTTCTTGTCGTACCACTAACATTTGAAGTAATGGCTAATTTTATTCCTAAAAGAGAATTTAAAAGGGTACTTTTTCCAACATTAGGTCGCCCTACTATACTTACAAAACCACATTTCATTGCAAATCATCACTCCCAAAAGGATATGGACATAAATCTTTTTTGGTAAAGACTTTAAATTCTCCTTCTTTGTCATAACAAACAATTTCAGCTGTCAATTCAAAAAATTCTTCTAATAATTGACGACAAATAAAACAAGGCATAGCAATATTCTTAGCCATTATATGAATTTCTTTAAAATCACCCTTCTTATAACCAGCAGCAATTGCAGAAGTAATAGCAACACGTTCAGCACAAATTGTGGCTCCATAACTAGCATTTTCAACATTAACACCAGAAAAAGTCGCTCCATCTTTACAGACTACTATGGCACTGACTGGATAATTTGAATAAGGTACATAACAATTTTTTTGTAATTCTAACAATCTTTCTTTCATATTACACTCCTAAAAATTCAACTATATGAGGGATAAAAATAATTAAACCAATTATAGCAGAAATAATAGCCATCATTAAAACACCAGCACTAGCTGTATCCTTTGCTGCTTTGGCTAAAGGATGAATATCTGGTGAAGCTAAATCAACAACATACTCAATAGCAGTATTAAAAAATTCTGCCATTAAGACTAAACCAATTAATATTAAACATACTAACCATTCTAAATAAGTTATATTTAAAATAAAGCCAGCGATTATAACTAAAATAGCAATAACCGTATGTATTTTTAAATTTTGCTCTCCAGCATAAGCTCGTAAAATACCAATTCCAGCAAATTTAAAACTATTTCGTAAACGCTTTTTGTCTAATTTTAAATCTTCAATAGTAATCTTCTTATCTTTTAATTCCATTTTCTTCTAGTACCTCCTCTTGTTTAGCAAACATAACAGCTTCATCTTTTTTATTCATATGATCATAGCCTAATAAGTGATAAAAACCATGAACTGCTAAAAAAGACAATTCTCGAAGTAAAGAGTGTCCATATTCAGCACTCTGCGTTTTTGCCTTATCAAGAGAAATATAAATATCGCCTAATATACGCACATCACTCGGAAGAACAACACTATCTTCATCTTCTAAAGCAAAAGTTATGACATCTGTTTCTCTATCTATTTTTCGATAAGTGCTATTTAAATATTTTATATATTCATTATCAACAATTATTAAGTTAAATGCTGTCTTTTTTAATTGTTCTTTTTTCATAGCACTTTCTAAAACTTTTTTAACAACTTCTAGTTCTTTAACTTCTTCATTTGTTTGATTAATTATTTCTACTTCATTCATACTTAAACTCCTACTATAATAATGTAATAATACCTAATAAAATTATAATTGAGATAATATTTAAAAACCATTCGTTTTTAAAAACTCGAGGTACAGAGTTTCCTATTTTTTGTAGAGATGTGTAAACAACAAAGCCTAATAAACCACCGGCTAAATTTAATAATATGTCATCTACATCAAAAACACGACCTATTGACATTTGAACAAGTTCTATGGAAAAACTAGCTATTAATGTCAAAATAATAGTTAAACGTGGTTTTTTACTTTGAAAATAATAACTTATAAAAAAACCATATGGTAAAAACATAATCATATTACCTATAACATTTTTAAAAAATAATCGGCTTGCAAAATTATATCTAAAAATTTCTTTAAATGGAATAAAATTATTACTAGACCATATTGTATCATCTCTAAAAGTAACAACTTGGAATAGGCATAAAATATAAATTATAAAACTTAAAGTAATTAGCTCTTTATATAAGATAATTTTTTCTTTATTTTTTATGATATAACAAATACGAAAAGAAACGATAATAACGAGTGATATAATTGTCATTGGCCATGTAAAATTTACAACACCATGAATGGTACTAGATAATCCACTTAACACCAAATCACTCCTTTTCTTTTTCTATGTTTTCCATATCTGAAATATTAATTTTACTAATATCTTGATAAGTTGTAATATTTTCTTTAACTTTAATAAATACTTCTACTTCTATTCTACTATTCTTTTTAGCTTTTTTCAAAACTTTTTTAGATATAATATCTGCATCTTCAGGCAATTTATTAAAAAGTGTTTCTTCAGCTTTCTTAAGAGCCTCATTTTCAATATTTTTTAAAGTGTAATTTTTATTTATAACTTTTGTTTTTATGTATTTAGTAAAACTTATATTTATCGGCATTAATTTATTACTAATTAAAGGAAGGTTTTCTTTTGCATAAGTTTTATATTTATTAAATAAATTTATATTTCTTGAAAAAACATTTATTTCTAAACCATATCTTTTTTCTTTCGTTTTAACTACTTCTTGATAATTAATAGGAAAATCTAAATTTACTTTATACCAAACTTCTCCATAAACAATACCATCAGCACATCTTTTAGCAACAATGTTTTCTTTATTATGAATAAATCCACTTATTAAAGGTGTATTTTTTTCTACATAGTCGTTAATTTTTACTTGTACCTCACCTGAAAAGGCATTAATTTCTAAAATTCGTGCTGCTTTTTTAGCAACAACACTTCTAGCTGAACACTTTTTAACAGCTTCATTTTTCTTTCTTTGCTCAATACTAATCCTATATTTAGTACCTATCCTTTCAATCTCTAACCATTCTATATCATCTACTTCTTTTTTCTGAATTTTTTGTACTAACTTTTCTACTTTAGCATATGGCATAACAAAATTATATTTTTTTAAACCATAGTAATTCAAATCATTTTGTACAATTTCTACAATGTCTTTATTAGTATGAACAATTTCAACATTAAAAATCACTTTACTTAAAACAATATTTATTAATAAGGCAAATAAAAACCCAATGCAAAAAATATAATTTTTTTTAATTAAATATTCATATTTAGCTGGACCTATTCTTTCAACAATCTCTATTTTATAGGAAGTTTTTATATCTCTTATTTTACTATAATCTTCTACATCAACTACAATATAGACTTCCTTTGAAGATGTTTTTAAATCATAGATATTAATTTTTCTTTTAATGAGTTCTTTTATAAAATAGTTAGGATTTTTTCCACTGATTTTTATTTTATACTTATTCATGGCCGACCTCTATTTTAATAACTTCTCCTATAATTAAAACTTCTTCATCTAGAAGTTTATTTAAAATTAAATTTTTTCCATGAATAGTAATTTTTTTATTTCCACCTAAGAAAAGTATTTTATCATCTTCTAAAGAAACTATTTTTTGATAGTTAACAATATCAATTTTATTAGAAAAGATAGTAAAGCGAAATTCATCATCTTTTATATAATTTCTAATGCCTTCAATCATTAAAAATCACCCATTAAAGTATATGATATTAAATAGAAAAGAAATACTTTTCCTTTAGTATTTCTTATTGTAATTTGTCTTTTATAATATTACTTACTTCTTTCATATCAGCTTTACCTTTTAAAGTGGAATTAGCTTCTTTCATTACTTTTCCCATATCTTTTTGACCTTCTGGTTTTATTTGAGCAAAAAGTTTTTCTATAACAGCTACAACTTCTTCTCTTGTTAATTGTTCTGGTAAATATTCTTGAAGAATTTCAAGTTCTTTTTGTGTTTTTTCAACTAAATCAGTACGATTAGCTTTTTCAAATTCTGCAAGTGAATCTTTACGCATTTTTATTTGTTTATTTAATATATCTAAAAATAAATCGTCATTTAATTCTCGTTTTTTATCAATATGTTCCAAATCTATCGCTGCTTTAACCATTCTAAGTACCATCAATCTTTCTTTATCTTTACTTTTCATAGCAACAACCATATCATTTTTTAATTTTTCTATCATTTTTCTTATCTCCTTTATTTAAAAATAGAGATATTAGTTATCTCTATTTCGATTTGCTCTATCTCTTTTTCTTGAATTTTTAATTCCTTCTTTTTTTGCCGCTCTTCTTCTAACTCCTGGTTTATCGTAAGCTTCTCTTTTTTTCCATTCTGAAGGGACACCATCTCTTGCCACTTTTTGTTTGAACTTTCTTAGAGCTTGATCAAGATTACCTCTAACAGTTACTTTAGTTGCCATTCAATTATCCCTCCCTTCGCTTTAACTAAAATGAATTATACCAAAAGATTATTTATTTTTCAACATTTTTTAGCTTTTTTTCCTAAAATCACACGAAAAAAGAGTTTTAAGTATCATTTTTTATTCTAAAGGGCATAAATTGTTCTCCCCTATTCTTCTTAAGCCAGAACCTAAGCTGTAACCGGCACCTCTTAAGAGCTCGACTATACTTTTAAAGGCATTTAAAATTGTTCCTGATATTGATGAAGTACCTCCTGTTATCAATTCTAACTTATCTTCATTTATTTTATCTATTCTGCACCACACCTTTCCGGATTTGTATATCCATTTATTACACCAGAAATAAATACAACAACAGCCGCAACTACTAAGGCAATTCCTATCCAATTGGCACCACCTGTTATTTCTTCCATTGCTGAACAACTAAGATTTTTAATTTTTATTCCCCCTTCCAAATTATTTTAAAAATATCAATATATTTTTCTTTTTCTTTTCTTAAAGAAATTTCTAAGGCATCATTGTCCTTATATTTATTAGAAAATTTAAAATCAATAATTATTTGATCATATTTTATATTATCCTTTGTCAAAATATTTTTATAGACTTTTTTAATAGAAAATCGTTTTCTTTTAGAGTCATTTAAAAGAGTTGCATTTTGATAAAAATATTTAGTTTCCTTACTTTTTACCATCAAAATAACATTTTTATTTGAAACAATACCTGTATAAGTTTTATAACAAAAATGTTTATTAAAAAACAAATAACAAATAAAAATTAAAAACAATATTAAGAATACTAAACTCATAATATAAAAAATAGTTTTACATTCATAATTTTTTAGTTTCAATAATACCACCATTCTCTATTTTTAAAACTCTATCAAACAATTTTTTATTATTAAAACGATGTGAAATAACTATAATTATTTTATCTTCTAAATATTTAAATATATTTTCTAAAATCTTTTTTTCTCTAGCAATATCAATTTGTCCAAAAGCCTCATCAAATATATAAATATTACTTTTTCTTAAGAGGCTACGAGCCAAAATTATTCTTTGTCTTTCTCCATTACTAAAATTAAAACCATTTTCCTCGATTAACATCTCAAAATTATTATTAATTATTTCATCAACTAGGGTCAATTTAGCTACTTTAATTAACTCTTCTTGATTAACTTCTTTAAAAAGACAAATATTATTTTTAACAGTATCAGTAAATAAGTATTCAGAATTTGAAACATAAGTAATATTTTTACGAATATTTTCTAAATGATAATGGTTTATATCAATGTTAGAAATAAAAGCCATTCCTGACGGTATATCTATATAACGCATAAGTATTTTTACCAAAGTGCTTTTGCCACTTCCAGATGGTCCACTAATTAAAACTTTTTGACCTTCCTTTATTTCTAAATTTAAATTATTAAATAAAAAACGAGTACCTATTTTATAAGTTAAATTTCTAAAAATAATATTGCCTTCTAATTTATATGAAAGATAATAATAATTTCTAGCAAAATTTTCATTTTTAATTAAATAAAGATCTTCTATACGACTAAGAGCATTAGCAAAATCTGAATAAGTATCTAACAAATTAAAACCTCTATTAGCTGAAGCTGAAAAGTATAAAAAGAAAGATTGATAAATAATTAATTTTCCTAAAGATAATTTATTTTTAATTACTAGAATTGAACCAATTAAATAAATTAAAACTATTAAATTTTCATTTATAAAAGTTTTTATAAAGGTCATTCTCTCTAAATTAAGTGAATATTTATAAAATGTTTCTAGTGATTCTTCATATTTTAGTTTAAATCTATCTATTAATCTTTTTTCTAAATGACTTCCTTTAATTGTATCAACATTACTAATCGCTTCTACTAAATAAGAATTAATTATATCTTCATTAATACTGACTTTTCTTAATAGTTTTTTCTTTTTGGTTGAATTAAATTTCAATACTAACAATATTAAAATGAAAGAAGAAATAATAATTAAACCTAATTGAGGCTGAAACTTAATCATTAAAAAGCCAAACACTATTAAACTAAAAATATCAATAGATATAAATGAGAGCAAATTTGTTAAAAAAATCTTGATTGTAGTTAAATCTTTAAAGCGCGCTATCACCTCACCCGTCGTTCTATTTTTATAAAATAAATAAGGAAGTAAGAGAATTTGCTTAAACGATAAAAAAGTTGCTTGAGCGTCAAATAAAGAAAGTATTTTATTAATAAGAATTGTTCTTAGTAAATTAGCAAAATTTTTGAAAATATATATGAATAAAAGAATGGTACTTATAAGATAAACATTATCAATAACTTTGTCATTTATTGCATATTCTAAAAGATATTTAAAGTGAAAAGAGGTTACAATGCTTAAAGAAAAATAAACTAAGGTTAATATGATTAATAATAGAAAGTCTAATTTGTGTTTTTGAAAATTCTCTAATATAATTTTTAATAAAAATTTTTTTCTTTTTATAATTGGAAGTTTTTTATTGGGTTTTAAAAATAAAAAATTATTACTAGTTAACAGATTAAATTCAGCTAAAGAAATTACTTTTTTTCCCTTAGCCGGATCCATTAAAGTTATTTGTTTATTTTTCAAATCAATTTTATAAATAACAACAAAATGCTTATAGTTTTTATTTACTATTATATGGGCAATACAGGGTAAGTTATTTTCCTTTATTTTATCTATACTTCCTGCTACCCCATTGGCAGTAAATCCTAATTTTTCAGCACCATTTAATAATTGATATAAAGAGACGCCATCCTTCGTGGTGTTAGTTATTTCTCTTAAATATTCTCTAGATACATCTCCCCCATAATATCTGACAATAGAAAGTAAACAACAAATACCACAGTCTTTAATTCCATCTTGCAAAACTATTTTTATTGCCAAGCTTTTTCTCTCACCTCCTACTTTATTATTTTCAATTTCTTTTAATAATTATTATTTTTTTTCAAAAAAAAACAAAAGGAAGAATTTTTCTTCCTCTTAGGATTTTATTTTATTTTTAATTAATTCTTAATCAAACGCGTGATATGTGATAAAGACTTATTGAAAAAAATAAAAGTTTAACAAAACAAATCCCAATTACATTTTAGCACAATTTTCGACAAAGAACAATTAAAACAAAAAAATTTTTGATAGATTTCATTTTTTCATTTTTAGTTTTTTCAATTGTATAATCTAAATAATCTCAACCAAAAAATTATGACAAAATTTGGCATTTTTTTTATAATTTAATATCCAATTTTTTTAAAATATGATATTATAATAACGTCATACTACTTTATTTTATTTATTCATAAAGGATTTGAAATAATATATTAGCAAGAGAGGTGTTTAATTATATGGATGCTTATAAAACTGGACAATTTATTAAAAAGTTAAGAACTGAAAGGAACCTAAGTCAATATCAATTAGCTGACTTGATACCAATAACTAGACAAGCAGTTAGTAAATGGGAACGTGGTGTTTCATTACCAGATTCTTCTACTTTATTGATTTTAGCTAAAATATTTGATGTCACAATTGATGAACTTTTAAT
>CANRAX010000045.1 GCA_947628635.1 uncultured Bacilli bacterium
CAACATTGATAAATAGTCAAGATGTAGTATATGATGATAAGACATCAGGATTAGGAGCAAATAATGTCCAAAATGCCATAGACAAGACATGTTCAAACATAGATACAAGATTATCTACAATAGAAGATAAATTATATACTGTCACTAGTATTAAAGGCAATGGTTCTGCACCAGGGACAGTAGATTATGCAGATACTGGAGTTACAATTTCTATACCAGCTAAGTCATATTGTTCTATTACTGTTTCGACTTATTATAATTCCGCTTGCCCAAGAGGTATAGTTATGCATAGTGGAGGAGATTACAATGCTGAAAATTATGCTGGTATTGAAGTCCCATCGTGTTCTACCAGACTTAGTTTAACTTATACTAGTCATTATAATGAAAATGCTATAGATTTACATATTTATACTAAATTTTTTAATGCTGGAGGAGCTAATGCTTTGTCATATAGAGGTTTCTGTGCTACCAAATATAAATAATTTTTTAAAATTTTTCCACAATTTTTGTGAATTAAATATTTTAATAAAATAATAAAAAAAATGAGATTTCTCTCAATTTTTTTCTTTTAATTTATCATAAATTTTATAAAGCTTTTGAACATTATTTTCTAAAAAGTAGTAGTGGAATATATAAGGTACAAATAAACATAACATTAACAAAAATAATACTAGTAAAAAGATATTTTCTAAAATTAAAAATCCTAATAAAAATAAACAACACAATATACCTGTAAAAAAAGTCACAATTAGATGTATCAATCTCTCATGTTGAAAAAAGCTAATTTTTACAAGTAATTCTTGACATATTTCCTGCCTTCTTTCTGCATTTAAGTCCTTTTTTAAAGTTTTCTCAACTTCTGATAAATAAGTATTAAAATAATTTTTCATTTTACATCTTCTCCGCTAAACTAGTATTATCAAAATCTTCGTTCATTAATAATTCATGTATTTCTTCTTCTTTCGTATCAAGATATACTTCCTCAATTCTATCAACTCGACATTTTTCTGCTTTAATTATAGCTTCCACTTTATTGATAGCTTCATCTAATTCATCATTTACGACAACGTAGTTATATTTTGTTACTTCATTAATTTCTTTATAGGCTGTATTGAAACGTTCAATAATTTTATCATTACTATCAGTATTACGTTTTTTTAATCTTTTTACAAGTGTTTTTAAAGAAGGTGGCATAATGAAAATAAAAATAGCTTCGGGAATTAATTTCTTTATATTAGAAGCACCTTCTATTTCAATTTCTAGAATAACATCAATTCCTTGTTCTAGTTTCTCTTTAAGAAAATTTTTAGGAGTTCCATAATAATTACCTACATAATTTGTATATTCTAAAAAGTAATCTTCTTTTATCAATTTTTCAAATTCTTCTTTGGAAACAAAATTATATGTTACACCAGCTATATCATTTTCTCTCATTGGTCTAGAGGTTGTTGATATTGAAAGAATTCTTGTTTCATTGTCATTTTTTAGTAATCCTTGAATGATACTACCTTTACCTCCACCGCTAGGGGAAGAAATAACTATAACTTGACCTGTTTTCTTTTGCTTAATCATTAATATCCTCCTTTATAATTGGAAAAATCTTTTCCTCATTTAATTTTTCATTACTAATAATATCATATATTTTTTGAATTTTAAGTTCTAATTCTAGCATTTTATCTTTTTCTCTTTTTAATTTACTTATTAAAGGAATAGTCATATCTTTTTTTATAGCATTTAAATAATCTTTACCGTTTTTATTGAAACCTAATATTCTAATATATTTTATGCTTTGTAAATCTTTAGCCGTTTCTTTAGTAAAATTACAAAGAAGATGAAGAAGCATTCTTTTTATTTTGCTTTCAGTAATTCTTTTTTGCTTCAATTTAGTAACTAATTCTTCATATGAATTACAGTTTTTAATTTCTTTTTCAAGTTTTTTAGCTAGACCTTCATCAATAGTTTGATATTCTAATAAATTATTATCAGTTAAAATTTTATATTTTAAAAAGATAAAATAATCATCTATAAAATGTAAGTCAGTTAAATATTTTAAAACAAAATCTGGAACTTGTTGCTTAATATTTATTTTATTAAACAAAGCATTTCTAATTGCTGTTGCTGATGAGATACTTTCTAAATTTAGGCTATGATAAGAAGTTGTTCTTTTGATACAATCATACTTAATTTTATAGTTATTTTTAATTATAGTTTTTATATAACTTATTCCAAGCAAGTCATTGGGAGCAGATATTTCTTTTTTAGTTAAATCTTTTAATGCTAATGACAAAGAAGTAGGGTAATTATTACCTAATTTACAGTAAACTTTAACTAAGTTGTCAAACTCTTTGTTTTGTATTTGACACTTGGCAATACTTTCTAAATCTTCAATATTGTTGCATTCACTACCAAAAATAATTTTTTCCACACCTAAATGTTCTAAAATAGTGATTGCGCCATAACTAAAGTAATCAGCACTTTGAGTTGCAAAGACAAAGGGAAGCTCAACAATTAAGTCAACTCCAGCTTCAAGTGCAATTTTTACTTTTTTATCTTTACTAATAATACTTGCTTCTCCACGTTGAGTAAAAGCTCCACTTAATACTAAAACTATTGTGTAATTCGGATAAGCGTTTTTTATTTGGTTTAAATGATACAAGTGGCCATTATGAAAAGGATTATATTCTGCAATAATACCGATAGCTTTTATAAAAAGGCCCCCTTTCTTTTTTTTGTATTTTACCATAAAGTTTTGTCTGTTTCAATTGTCTAAGAAGAGGAAAATGTCTAATAAAGTATTATTTGAAAGTAAAATGAATAGAATTAAATGTAAAGTAGAGAAGAGTAAGTTTAAAAATAAATTAATTATATGTTATAATTAGATAACCGAAGGTGATTTTTGTGAGAGCTATAATCGTTGCTGGGGGTACAGGTGGTCATATATATCCAGCTGTTGCTATTATCAATAAAATTAAAGATAAAGAACCTAATAGTGAAATTTTATATATAGGAACAACAGATCGTATGGAAAAGGATATTATTCCTAAAATGGGTATAAAATTTGTAGGTATTGAAATGACAGGGTTAAATCGAAAAAATATCTTTTCTAATATAACTGTTTTGAAAAAATATAGAAAGGCTTTGAAAGAAGCTAAAAAAATAATTGAAGATTTTAAACCAGATGTGGTTATTGGAGCAGGAGGTTACATTACAGCCCCAGTTTTATATGCCTCTAAAAAATTAAAATATCCTATTTTAATTCATGAACAAAATTCTATTCCTGGTGTTTCAAATAAGTTTATTGCCTCTTTTGCTGATAGAATTTGTGTTTCACTTCCTAATAGCGTTAATTATTTTCCAAAAAATAAAACAATTTATACAGGTAATCCACGAAGTGAAGAAATTATTTATAAAAAGATTTTTTTTAAAACAGAATTAGGCTTTAAAGAAGATAAAAAATTAGTTGTTTTTGTAATGGGCTCATTAGGATCTTTGACTATGACTGAAAAATTAAAAGAATTAATTCCAGCTTTTAAAGATAAAAATTATCAAGTGCTTGTTATTACTGGCAATAATTATTATGAAAGTTATAAAGATGTAGAAATTCCTGAAAATGTAAAAATAGTACCTTTTTTAGATAATTTAATTAATCTTTTAAAAGATACGGATTTACTTGTTTCCAGAGCTGGAGCTTCAACAATTGCTGAAATTACAGCTATTGGTTTACCAGCTATTTTAGTACCATCTCCTTATGTTACTAATAATCATCAATATAAAAATGCCAAAGATTTAGAAGATCAAGGAGCTTGCTGTATAGTAACGGAAGAAGAATTTTCTAAAGAAAAATTATTAGAAGTAATAGATAATCTCTTTTGTAATGAGGAAATTTATAGTAAAATGAAAGAAAGTAGTAAGAAGTTAGGAATTAATGATTCGGCAACAAGAATATATAATGAAATAAGAAAGATAATTAGGTGAGGTTAATGGATAATTTAATTGAAAAAATTACCACCTTAAATTTAGGCAAAGTTGAGGAAAATGTACTTTTAAGTAAATATACTACCTATAAAGTAGGTGGTAAGGCACGAGCAATTGTTTATCCCAAAAATATTTCTTCATTAACAAGACTTATAAAATTGCTTAAAAGTGAGGAAGTAACTTATAAGGTTATTGGCAATGGTTCCAATTTGCTTTTTAGTGAAAAAAAATATGATGGAATAATTATCAAACTGTCAGAATTTGATGAAATAAAGTTTTTGAATGGTAACAAAATTCGTGTTGGGGCTGGTTATCCATTAATGAAGCTAAGTTCATTAGCGGCAAAAAAGGGATTGACTGGTTTAGAATTTGCTTCAGGTATTCCTGGTAGTGTTGGTGGCAGTGTATTTATGAATGCCGGTGCTTATAAAAGTGATATGGGCTACATTGTAAAAGAAGTCAAAGTTTTAACTCCAGATTTAAAAGTTATTACTTTAGAAAATAAGGAAATGAATTTTCACTATCGAAGTTCCTTTTTACAAAAACATCCTAATTTTATTTGTCTAGAAGTTGTTATTAAATTAGAAAAAGGAAATAAACAAGCTATTGAAGAAGTTATTAAAGAAAGACGTAAAAGACGAATGGAGTCTCAACCATTGGAATATCCTTCAGCTGGAAGTGTTTTTCGTAATCCAACAGGAATGTTTGCTGGTGAAATGATTGAAAATTTAGGATTAAAAGGCAAAAAAATTGGTGGAGCAATGGTAAGCAAAAAACATGCCAATTTTATCATAAACTATAAAAAAGCAACTAGTAATGATATAAAAAAATTAATAGATTTAGTTCATGATGAAGTTTTAGAAAAATATAAAGTAGATTTAAAAATAGAGCAAGAATTTGTAAATTGGGAGTAGAAAATGGCCAAAAAAATAGTCAAAAAAAGAAAACTAAAAATATTTAATTTTTTAATAGTTCTTTTAGTTTTATTGGGACTATTTTTTGGCGTTAAATTTTTATTAAGTGTTCCTCTAAAAAATATTGTTATTGAAAAGACAACTTATTTAAATGATGATTATATAATTGATTTAGCTAACATTAAAGATTATCCAAGTTATTTTAGTATTAATGGTTTTAAAATAAAAAAAGAACTTGAAGCTTCTCCATATATTAATTCTGTTAAAATAAAAAGAAGTTTTTTTAATGTTTTAACTATTGAAGTAAATGAAGCTAGACCAATTTTTTATGATGGTTCTTCACAAAAAATAGTTTTAAGTAATAAAGAAAAAGTTGAAAATAATAATTTAGTTTCAGCTTTTCGAGTACCTAGATTATTAAATTATGTACCTGATAATAAGTATAACAAATTTGTTAAAGGAATGAAGTTAATTGAAAAGGACATTCTAGGAAAAATTTCTGACATAGAATATCAGCCTAATGATTTAGATAAAGATAGATTTTTACTTTATATGGATGACGGTAATATGGTTTATTTGACATTAACAAAATTTAAGATGATAAATTATTATAATAAAGTATTAAGTCAGATTGAAAATCATAAAGGTATTCTATACTTAGATAATGGAAATCATTTTCAAATAAAGGAGTAGATATAATGAAAAAGATATTAAATATTATAAAAAAATACTACCCATATTTAATTCTTTTTCTTTTTTTTCTTTTTAAAACACTTTTTGAAGTTTTATATGAAGATGAAATCTGGAATTATGGTTTTGCCTATAATATTTTTAAAGGTCTTATTCCTTATCGAGATTTTAATATGGTAATACCTCCACTTTATCCATTTATAATGAGTATTTTTTTCTTTTTATTTAGTCCTAATTTATTAACTATGTATATTATTAATGCTTTAATGATTACCCATATGTGTTATTTAATTAAAAAATTAGTTAAAAGTAATGCTATTGTAGTTATTTTCCTTTTAAGTTATCTTTTTCCTTTATTTCCAAGTTATAATTTATTTTTGCTTTATCTTTTTGTTTTACTCTTATATTTTGAAAAAGAAAAGTTTAATGATTATTTAATAGGTCTTTTAATAGGTTTTATTATTTTAACAAAGCATACAGTAGGAGCTTTTTTCCTTATAGCGAGTATATTAGTTGCTTCTAAGCATAAGAAAAAGTTAGTCAAAAGACTTGAGGCTTGCTTTTTAGTTTTACTTATCTTTTTTATTTATCTAATATGTAGTAGAAGTTTATATAATTTTTTAGATTTATGCCTATTTGGTTTATTTGATTTTTCTAAGAATAATGCTAGAATTTTTAATTTCTTATTTTATTTTAGCATTGCTCTTTTAATAATTCTTCTTAGATTAATAAAAAAACATCCTGGCGATTATAATTATCTATATTTATTAGCTTTTATGAGTAACATTATACCTCTTTTTGATATGTATCATATTTCTTTACTTTTGATTGGTATTTTTATAGTTTTATTTATAAAGAAAGATATTGATTTTAAAATTAATACTAAATTAGTGGGAATTTTTTGTATGATAGCGTTAAATTTTTTATCAATAAAAAGTAGAATTTTTTCTAATTTTGAATATCCAAATAGAATTCGTAATTTTGAATATCGTTATTTATCTCCTAAAATGATTGATAATATAGAGGCAATTAATAAGAAAAAAAATCAATATAAAGATAAAAAAGTAATATTTATAAGTAGTGAAGGTTATTTATATAAGTTAATCAATGATGAAAAAATCACTAAATTAGATTTGCTTAATATGGGCAATTATGGATATAATGGTAGTGAAAAATTATTGAATGATATTAAAAAGTTAAATAATAGTATCTTTTTTGTTGATAAGAGTGAACTAGGAGAAGGTCATCAAACAGATCAACAACTACTTAAGTATATTTTAAAAAATGGTCGAAAAATTGATAAGGTTGCTTATTATGATATTTATACCTTAGGAGGTTAAAATGGGTAAGTTTATTAAGAAATATTGGTGGGTTGGAATAGTCTTTTTATCTTCATTTATTTGTTTATATTTATTAGGTTTTTCCCATAATTATGGAGATCCTATTAATAATTATGCTTTCAGTTATGCTATAACAAGAGGAGAAGTTCCTTATTTAGATTTTAATATTATTTCTACTCCTTTGTATGCTTTTGTTATGACACCCTTTTTATTTTTAGCTAATAATTATATAACTTTTTTATTGGAACAATCTTTATTAGTCACAATTGCTTTTGTTCTTTTATATAAATTATTTGGTCTTAAAAGTTTACTTTTACTTTTTCCAACAGTAATAACAAGATATGCTAATATAATTGGTACTTATAATTTTATGTGCTTTTTGATAATGATATTAATTATTTATATGGAACAAAAACATAAAAATAAAGACTATCTTATTGGTGCTTTAATAGCCTTAGCAATTTTTTCGAAACAAACAGTAGGTATTTTTTTTATAATCCCAAGTATCATTTTTTATCATAAAGATTTAAAAAAGTTGCAAAAAAGATTTATTGGCTTTCTAATACCTTGCTTTATCTTTTTAATTTATTTTCTTATTAATAAATGCTTAGGAGAATTTTTAGATATTTGCTTATTTGGGCTTTTTGACTTTTTTAATAATAATGGCATAGGTTCTAAAAGTGTTTATTTAAAATATTTTATTTTATCTTTAGTAGCTGTTTTTTTAATAGGCTTTATGCTTTTTAAACATAAAAAAGATATTAATTTATATTATTTAATATGGGGCTTTTTCTTTGCCTTCCCTTTATTTGATAGTGCTCACTTTGCAATGTTTTTTAATTGCTTAGTAATAGCTTTTATGCCTTATATAAAAATAAGTGATAAAATAATAAAAAGATTTAGTATTATTTTCTTTATAATTAGTAGTGTTATTTTATATCATGCTTACTCTTCGATAGGATTAGATTTAGTTTTTACTAAAAAGTTAAAACATTTTGAATATTTTATTCACGATAAAAAAGAGTATGAGCTTACTCTAGGAATGGATAATTTTATAGATAAATATAAAGATAATAAAATGGTTATTTTAGGTTATTTTGCAATTAAATATAAAATCTATAATAATTTAGATATTACTTCTTTTGATATTTTAAATCAAGGCAATTATGGTTATAATGGAAGTAATAAGATGATTGATAAAATAAAAAAAATGCATAATTGTTATTTCATTGTTTCTTTGAAAGATCTTAATAATGATTTTAAAATGTTTCAATTTGATAAAAAAATAGCTAATTATGTTATTGATAATTATAAAAAAATTGATGAAAGTAAAAAATATAATTTAGCTGTTTACTACAAAGATTAGTTAAAATAGGAGTAGATATCATGATGATAAAGGTAAAAAAAGTTTTTCCTTACATAGGATTATTTTTGTTTTTTATATTAGCCTTACAATTTTTTTATCAATATTATGCTTTAGATACTTATTCAAATTATGGCTTTTCTTATGGAATAATTAAAGGAGAAATACCCTATAATGATTTTAATTTAGTTGTTCCTTTAGTTGGACCTTTTATATATGCAACTTTACTTTTTATAAATCACTCTACTTTTACTTTCTTTTTAGAACAAGCTATTATATTAACTATAATGAGTTATTTTATTTTTAAAACTTTAGGTCGTAATAAAGCATATTTATTTTTAATTTGCTTACTCATGCCTCCACTTGTAAGTGCTATTTATCCAGGGTATAACTTTTTACTAATACTTTTTTTCATTTTACTACTTTATTTAGAAACAAATAATAAATCAGATAAACTTATTGGCTTATTATTAGGAATAATTATTTTAACGAAACAAAGTGTAGGGTTCTTTTTATTAATACCAAGTGTTATTTATTTTTTTAAGAAAAGAAATAAATTAATAATAAGACTTAAATACTTTTTAATACCACTTGTTATCTTTTTTCTTTACTTAGTTTTTACAAAATCCTTATTTAATTTTTTTAATATGACTATCTTAGGAATGATAGATTTTTCAAAGAAAAATACTAATATTGATTATCCATATTTAATAATTATATTAAGTCTTTTAATAATAAATGTTATAAAAATAATTAAGACAAAAGATATAACCTATACTTATTTATTAATGACTAGTAGTTTGTTAATTCCTATAATTGATAGATATCATTGCAGTTTATATATAATTTTATTTATATATGTATTATTGTTAAATAAAAAAAGTGATTTTAAATATAAAATAACCACTTTAAATTTCTTAATTATAATTAGTTTTGTAAGTATAGGAACTTTATTTGTAACTATACTATATCCTAAAAATGTAGAATTCCATCATTATCATAATTTTCCTTTTATACCATTAACAACTAATTATAAAGAAAAAATTGATGAACTTAATGAATTTACTAAGAATAAAGAAATTATTTATTTAATCTTTAGTAATGAAATAAATATTATGTTACCATGTATGAATGAAGAGAAAATTAATTATTATACTTTACTTAATAATGGAAATCATGGTTATAAAGGAACACAAATGCTTCTTAAAAGATTGCAGAAAGAAAAAGATAAATATATAGTTATGGATAACGTTACAAAGCGAGATAAATTTAGTCAAAGTATGTTTGAGTTAGCTGATTATGTAAAACAAAATTACCGCAAAATTAAAAGTATAGGAATTTTTGATATTTATTATAAAAAATAAAAAGAAAGGAATGTTTAAAAGATGAAAAAAATTATAAAATATTTACTACTATTTATAATAATATTAATATTTTTAAATATTATTCCTTTTGATTTAGATGAAATATGGAACTATGGCTTTGCTCATAGTATTTATCAAGGACTAATACCATATAAAGATTTTAATATGGTTGTAACACCATTCTTTCCATTTTTTCTCTCATTATTTTTGTTTATATT
>CANRAX010000046.1 GCA_947628635.1 uncultured Bacilli bacterium
TAAAATTTCTTTCACCACTCCTTAATGTTTAAGAACCCCTTTTTTAATATGGTTTTATTTATTTTTAAAATATCTATTTCTGTATTTGAATAATTTGTAGTATAACCTAACTTAACTTCTGTTTTAGAAAAGTCTAAATAATTAATAGTCATAATAGTAGGTTTATTGCTAGTTGCAAAATTAGTAATTCTAACATCATTTTACAGTCTATAAGTTAAGTTTTCAGTAATACTTAAACTCTTATTTAAAACTGAATAACCTATACTCATAAAAAAGAATTATTACTATTATGCTTACAAATAAAAATTTATTAATTTTTGCATACATAATTTCAGCAACTTTTTCACACAGTCTTTATTATTTTATATTTATACAATACCTCCATCACCCAACGGGTCTTGTCAGAAATTTTTTTCACAAAATAACACAAAATAACCGTAAATTTTTTATTATAAATTTCTACATAAGAAAAACCACCCTTAAAAAGAGTAGTTTTCACTTTAAACATATTTTTTCTTAATCTAAAACAAGAGCCTACATATAATAATTATTTACTATTTCAACTCTACAAGACTTAATTTTTTATCTTCATGTACAAATATCAAAGTAGCTTCTTTTTGATAATTTGAAAATTTATCACTTGTATAATCCCAAGATACTTCTACCTTATAAGCAGCTTCGTCAGTATTCTCTCCATAGGCAAACTGCGTTTGTTCAGAACTATCAATTGTAATTGTCCCAACAACCGGTAATTCTTGTTTTCTATTATCATAAATATTACTTTCAAGATATTTATAATAAGTATCCTCAGCATTTTTAATAAAATCATTTAAAGCCACACTGTGAACAAATTCTAAACCACCTACATCAGTTTTAGCAGTTTTATCCTCAAGTGAATAAAAATCATAAATAAACATTTGTGCTATCTTTTCAACATAAGCCTTTTCATCAACATCATCATTTTTCAAAATAGCCTCAAGTTCTTTGAACATTGCTTTATATTCCTTAGATTTATTTTCTTTCAAATTATAGCCATACTTTTCGATAGAGTTTTCAATTTTTACAGCTTTAACTTTTTTATGACCATCCAATGTTTTTAAAACGATAACTCCTAATAAAAGTGATGTAATAATAACTACTACCAAAATAATTATTATTTTTGGTTTCTTCTTCAAACGCATATATTTTCTCCCTTCTATTCTGCCGGTACACTTTCTTTATTTTCATTTAATAAGTCAAAAACTATTATATCATCAGACACATCTAACAACTCAGTTGCATATTCATTATTCTGCTTAATTTCTTCTTCACTTATTGCTTCATCACTCAATGACAAATAAGCCTCTTTTTGACTATTATAATAAACTTTATTTGTAACCCAATTACCATTTGGGAATACAACAACATTATTTTCTTTTATATTAAAGATATCATGACCTAATTGATACTTATTATAAAAACCAAACATATTACCTAAAGTTGGCATTACATCATACATACCCATAACATTTGTTATTTCTTGATTTAGTCTAGTTCCAGCCATATCTTTAGTCCAAATTAAGAACGGCACTTTACGACCTAACTCATATTGATAAGAATCATATTTACGATAATTTGGATCATCATCGGACAAAAGTTCCTCCGTTTCTTTATCATAATTATAAAGTTTATTGTAATCAGCCTTTGGCAACCTTGCATCATGATCACCATATAGAACTAAAACCGTATTTTCCAATAATCCTGCCTCATCTAACTCATTAATAAATTCTCCTAAAGCTTCATCTGCATAATGATATGATTTAAAATAGTTACCTAACTTAGTACCTTCCATATATGGATGAATAATCTCTTCTGTTGTTCCATCTTCTTTAGTAACTACTTCCTTCATATTAACTTCAAAATCACCGTACTTTTCTGTATCAGAAAATGGTGTATGATTTGTAAGCATTATAAAGGTTCCATACCATTTCTTATTTTCACTATTAATTTTTTGTAACTTAGGAATTGCTTGTTTAAAAAATTCTTTATCAGAAAGACCTAAACCAATAGTATTGTCCTTTGTTACCTCAAAATCCTGTTTACTGAAGAATCTTTCATAACCTAAATTTTTATGCATCGTTCGACGATTCCAAAAATCTGCATTATTAGCATGCATACTAAATGTGTAATAACCTTTTTCTTTCAAAAGTTTTGGTGTTGAAATATAATTTCTATCGTAATATGATACAAAAGCCGTTCCACTCTTAGTTGGCATTAAAGAAGTATTATACGTCAATTCTGCATCACTACTCGTACCAACACTAACTTGAGAATAAAAGTTAGAAAAATACATTCCTTCACTCGTAAGTCTATTTAAAGTTGGCGTAACTTCCCTATCATTAAATTTTAATCCAATAGCATTTGTTTGCATACTTTCTGCATGAATAACAATTACATTTTTTCCTTCAAATATATCGCTATATTCATTTTTCGTAGGTTCTTCACTAACATTAGCAAAGTAATCATTAAATTGTTTTTTAGCTTTATCATAGCCAAACATAGAGTTAATTTTTGGTTGTATAGAAGTAATTACATCGTTAGCTTGATAAACATAAATACCAAAGCGCATAACAATATATTCTTTATTCCATTGTTTTGCAAAACGTGATACATCAAGTGGTGACATAGTAACTAAGAATAACAAAGCTAATACACCACCAGCTCCTAAAGTACTTAACATACGTTTTTTACGTTCTGATTTAATTTCAATTTTCTTATAATAATTTTTTTTCTTCAAATTCAAATGAACTATTGTTAAAATTATAGGACCAAATATATAAACTATATCTTTTAGCTGCAAAACATTCTCAACAACAGCGTCACCAACATCTCCAATATATTGAGTCAATGAAAGCATTGAAACTGAAGCAAAAGATGTATAAAAAGTATAATAAACGGAATTAATCATACATATAGCTGACAAAAAAATATTAGCTATAATCAAATAAGTAAAACGATTTTTAGGTTTAAATAAATAACCAAAAGAACCAATAATAACCGCAACAGTTATATCAGCAAGAATAGCTTTAAAAGATAAGTAATTTTCAAGCATATTCATACAAAAAAATCTTAAGATTGTTGAATTAAAAACTGCTGTTAAAACAAAAGTTAAAAACAATATATTATTTTTAATATAAGCAGAAATCAAATGCTCTTTTTTTATTTTTTTTATTTTATCAGAAGCATTTTCTTTTAAATTATGTAAGTCTGTTTTTATTTTTTTCATACTTTTACAACCTCGCTTATCTAATTATAGCAGATTAGACACTAATTTTCAACTTGCATCTTGGATTTCCATTCCTCATAAATACTAGCATTAATACCCATTCCTAATACAAAAATATATGATAAAATATAAATCCAAATAAGAAGAATTAATAAATTTGAAATACTTCCATAAAATAGACTATATTTTGCAAAACATCTTATATAAAAAGCATATATTTCAGTCGCAATAATCCACCCAAGTGTTGTAAAAATAGCTCCCTTAGTTGTAGTATAACTTGGTATTCTCTTATCAGGAGCCGTCACATAAATTAGCTTTATGTTAAAATATAATATAATAATTACAAGTGGATATTTTAAAATTTGAAACATCCTATGAAAAAACTCAACAGTTGTCCCATTTTTCACAATCATCTCCAATAATTCAAATAAACTATCTCCAAAGACAGGCACAAGTAATAAGAAAAACATCAATATTACTAAAATAAAAATCATTATAATAGCTTTAAGACGTCTGCTTAAAATATCTTTTGGTTTTATCTTATATATTTCATTAGAAGCAATAATCATAGAATGTGTTCCATTAGAAGCTAATAAAAAAGTAGAAATGAAAAAGACAATGATATTAAAATTTAATCCTTGACCACTTACTAATCCCAAAAGAACACTAGATAACTCCTTAGGAACAGACTCACTAATATTTAAAGTAATTGTATCCATAGGAATTGAAAAAGAAACAGCCAAAGCTCCAATAAGAGCAATTAGCGGTATTAAAGACATAACAATAAAAAAAGCAAGTTGACCAGGAAGAATCCTCATCTCAGGCTTTTTTATTAAGTTAATTATATTTTTAAAAAAACCTCTTGCTTTTTTCATTATATCGACCTCTTATTTATATTCTTCTTTATTAGTAATCATTTCAAGTGTTGCTTCGTTTATTGCATCATCTATTGTTTTAATTTCATCAGTTATCATACTATAACCAATAGCGGCTCCAAATTCATGTGGTAAAGTTTTCATTTCTTTAGATAACTTTTTAGTATAAGTAGCTATTTGTCTTTCACTATAACCAATTAAATATATTAAAAATTCATTACCATCTGTCCTAATTATTTCGCTATTTTCTAATTGTGTATTTACTAATATGCCAGCAGCTTTAACAATAAGTTGATCTCCTTCTTCATGACCATAATTATCATTTACATATTTAACGTTATTTAAATCAACCATAACAATAGCTTGTGGAAATATTTCACAATCTTCCCATTCAGCTGATTTAGCATTTAAGTAATTTCTATTTTTTAATGATGTAAGCATATCCGTATATTTATGACGATCAGTTATTTTTATTTTTTTAATTTGCTTTTTCTTTTTTAATATTAAGTAAATTACAAGTATAATTATTAAAGGTATGAAAATAACAGCCAAAACAACAATATATACTTGCTCTAAAGTAGAATTTTCTAAAATAGAAGCATTCATATTTTCAATACCACTATTACGATAATTATAATAAGAATTGGTATTTATTATATAGTTAAACAAATCATAAAAAGCTTCATTATCTTTTTTCACCATAAATTTATAATCATTCATCATTGTATCTTTATATAAAAGTTGATACTTTTTAAACTTAGAATTTTGATAATGTGAATAAATTTCAGCATCAATAACAATTATCTTATCTTTTGCTTTATCGACTAAATCATCTATATTAGAGACAGTTGTTATTTTTGCATTAGAATTATTTGAAACATAATTATATAATGAGTCACCTTTCAACATAATAATTTCTTGATTTTTAAGACTTTCAAATGAATTAACAACATGTTTATCTTTTTGTCTTCCTAAAATAGCATAATCTTCAATAAAGGTTGATAATGTAGCTAAATATTTATCATTTGTATAATTATAATAATCGAAATAAATATCTACTTTGCCTTTATCAATATCTTTCTGAAGTTCTTCTTTTGTATCATATTTTACTATTTTAAAATTAATATCAGCTAAACGAGCAATTCTATCAATATATTCTCCCGCTATTCCTGCTAATTTTTTATTAACTTTTATTTCATAAGGAATATTCTCAACATAACCATATACATAATTCTTAGAAACTAAAGAAGCCTTTGTTTTAGCGTCAAGTTTATTCTTATCCAGATAATAATCTAAATAAGCTTCATTATATTCGGAAACATAATTTGATAATTTCCATTTGTTATAATACTTTCGTACAATTTCATTAAGTTCTTTATTATTGTTATCTAACGTAAGAACAATTTGCTTTTTCATTTCTGTAAAAAAGTAATTAATTGAATATTTATCTTTTTGAATAGTATAATCTAAATACATAATATTAGGTACAATTATCATATTTACAAGATTTTTATCAAGAGCGGCATATAAATCCGTTATATTATTATAAACTTTGTAAGAAAGATTAGTACCACTTTTTAAATAATAACTAATATTTTCACTATCTTCTTCAAAAATTCCTAAAGTAATGTTTTTCATATCAGTAATATGATTAATTCTTTGATAAGTTTTGCCAACAGCTACATAATTATCATTGAAAAGAAACAAATCATTATCCGTTAAAGTAGTATCATTATCTAAAATACGAATACGATAACTATTTCCTCCAGGATTTGAATCTTTCAAATAAGGAATTTTATTAAATTCTAAACCAATATTTTTTTCAAAATCATTTAAAAAATCAAAAATTACGCCTTTACCATTTACGCCATATAAAGGATAATCATTAACAACTTCAAAATCATAAGTTTGATCATTATTATTCTGAACCCATCTTTTTTCAGATACCGTCAAAGTAGTTGTTTTATCTTCATAAGTATAATGCCTATAAACAAAAATAAATGTTACAACAGCAATAATAATCGGTATAATAATTAATAATTTTTTCTTCATTTGTTAAACCTCATTTATCTATCTTTTGTCCATGTATAATTATCTTTAGTATGGTGTTTATAACCAATTATAGGAAAATCGTTTGTCTCAATACTTTTTTTAATAAATACTTGAATATCATAATATTTCTTTTGCTTGTCTTTTAATTGTTCTAAAACTTTAGAAGCTAAATTCTTAGCACTGTCCAAATTAGCGTCATCATTAACTGTGATAATTACATTTAGAATACGACCTTGTTCTTCTACTTCACACTTTTTTGTTTCGTCTTTAAGAGCTTGTTTTATCTTTTTTATATTATCACTACTAATAGAAACAGCTTCCTTTCCATCTAATCTATTACCGTATAAAGCTTTTTCATCATTTGACATAAACATATTAAAAACTTGAACAAAAAATACTAATATTACTAAAAATATAACAATGGCAATAATAGTACCCTTATTTCTTTTGACAAAATTCATATGATTTCCTCCTACTCTAATAATTATACACTAAGTATTACTCTTTTTCAATTAGCTATTTATTTAATTCTTCTGTTAAAATACTCATAGCTATTTTAGGATTAGCTTTTGCCTTAGTTTCTTTCATAACTTGACCCATAAAGAATTTAATAGCTCGATCATGACCTTCCAAATATTCTTTTTTTATAGCCAAATTATTTTCAACAATACTCTTAATAATATCTCTTAAAGCATTATCATCAGTAATATTTTCTATTCCTAATTCTTTAATAATATCAGCAATTGGTACTGCTTGTTCTAAAACTTTAACCAAAATATCTTTTAAATTTTTACTACTCAAAGTCCCATCATCAATAAATTTAATCAATTCTTGAAATCTTTCAGGTGTTAAAGTTGTTTCATCTATACTTTTTTCCGTTTTATTTAAATAAGCTGAAATATCACCTAAAATAAGATTACTTGCTACCTTATAATTAGTTTTTAATTTTAAAAGTTCATTAAAATAATCACTTAAGGATCTATTTTGTATTAGCTTAACGGCATTTACTTCACTTAAACCATTAGCTAGATACAATTTTCTTCTTTCTTCAGGCAACATTGGAATTGTTTTTCTAACATTATCTATCATTTCATCACTAATTACAACAAAAGGAATATCTGGTTCAGGAAAATAACGATAATCATTACCTGTTTCTTTAACACGCATTAAAACAGTATCTTGAAGTTTATCATCAAAACGTCTTGTTTCCTCTTTAAATGTCTTTCCTTCATCTAATAACTTAGCCTGTCGGACCATTTCTTTTTCCAAACTTAAGCGAACATTAGAAATAGAACCAATATTTTTAATTTCACACTTTGTACCAAAAGGATCCGTTATATTTTTACGAAGAGAAATATTAGCATCAGCTCGCATAGAACCTTCTTCCATTTTACAATCACTTATATCACTATAAAAAAGAAGTTCTTTTAATTTCTCTAAATATAATTTAGCTTCCTCACTACTACTTATACATGGTTTTGTAACAATTTCAATTAAAGGAACACCAGCTCTATTAAAATCAAGATAACTTTTATTACCCCGATGAGTGCTCTTACAAGTATCTTCTTCAATGTGCATCTCTTCAATAGCAATTTTTTTCTTTTGACCTTCAACCTCTATTTCTACATAACCATCATAACCTATTGGTGTTCTATTTTGGGTTATTTGATAATTTTTAGGATTATCAGGATAAAAATAATTCTTTCTATCAAAATGCATTTGTTTTCTAATTTTACAGTTTAAAACCAAACAAGCTTTAATAGCTAAATTTAAAACCTCTTCATTTAAAGTTGGCAAAGTCCCTGGATACCCTAAATCAACAACATTAGTTAATGAATTAGCCATTTTTCCATAACCATTTATAGAGTCAGAGAAAATTTTTGTCTTTGTTTTTAATTCAACATGAACCTCTATACCAATAGTTGGTATATAATTAGACATTTTCCTCACCTCCATTAGGATTTAGGTCTAAATTTAACTTGCTTTCAATAAAACTACCTAATTGATAAATTTTAGCTTCTGAAAAGGCTTCGCCGATAATCTGCATACCAATAGGCATTTTATCTTTAGAAAAACCAATTGGTATATTTAAGCCCGGAAGTCCAGCCATATTAACAGGAATTACTAAAATATCATCCATAAAACTTTTTAAAGGATCATCTTTTTCATTCAAATTATAAGCTGTATCAGTTGTAGTAGGACCTATAATATAATCATATTTTTGAAAAACTTTTTCAAATTCTTTTTTCATATCATCACGTATAGATAAAGCTTTATTATAATAAGTTTTAGCATTCTCACCACTTAATAGAAAAGAACCTACCATAATTCTTCTTTTAACTTCATTTCCAAAAACACTTCTATTTCCATAATACAAATCATTTATATTAAGTGGATTTTCTTCTGAATAACCATATCTTATACCATCAAATCGTGCCAAATTAGAACTAGCTTCTCCCATCGCAATAATTTGATATAAGGTAACAGCTTCTTCTAAATACTTTACATCAATAAAATCAACAGTAATATTTTCCTCTTTTAATAATTCAATTATTTCTTGAACTTTATTTTTTATTTCTGGGCTAACAACATCACTCATAAAATAATTAGGTACAGCAATCTTAACATTTTCAAGTTTAGTACCAATTAAAGACGTAAAATCATCAACATTTCTCTTAGAACTAGTTAAATCCCTTGAGTCATAGCCGGCTATAACATTTAATAAAAGAGCATTTTCATAAACATTCTTAGTCATTGGCCCAATTTGATCTAGTGAAGAAGCAAATGCCACTAAACCATAACGTGATACTCTCCCATATGTAGGTTTCATACCAACTACTCCACAAAAACTAGCTGGTTGCCTAATTGAACCACCTGTATCTGTTCCTAAGGCAAACAAAACATCTCGTGAAGCAATCGTAACAGCAGATCCCCCTGATGAACCTCCGGCAATTTTTTCGTTATTCCAAGGATTTTTAGGGGCACCATAATAACTTGTTCTACTAGAAGAACCCATCGCAAATTCATCCATATTTGTTTTACCGATAATAATCATATTTTTTGCTTTTATTTTTTCAACAACATAAGCATCATATATAGGAATAAAATTATCTAAAATATGTGAAGCACAAGTTGTCCTTAAGTCTTTAGTTACAATATTATCTTTTATCGCAATAGGAAGTCCAAATAAAATATTATCAACTTCTTTTGTTTCAAGTTCCCTAGCTTGCTTTAAAGCCTCTTCTTTATTTAAAGAAATATAGGCATTTAACTCTTTATTATTCTCTATATTATTAAAAGCCTCTTGTACTAAATCTATTGGTTTAATTTTCTTTTCTTTTAAAAGATTATTAATATAAACAATATCTTTATCTAAATACTTCATACTAAACCTCCTCATTTATTACGGTAGTGTGCATAGTTTTAATGCAAACTACCCATTTTTTCTTTATTTATCAATATCTTTCTATATATTTTTTTAAT
>CANRAX010000047.1 GCA_947628635.1 uncultured Bacilli bacterium
TTTTCGTAACTATATGTTAATTATTATTTTTAAATAAATATTTAACCTACTTTTCTCACATATAAAAAAATTAATTTTTCTACAATATTTCCCATATTTTTCCTATTTTTTCCAATTTTTATACTATAATATGCTATTTAACAAGGAGGTTTATAATGAAAAATAAAAATTGGAAAGTAGGAATTTACACAAGAATATCTAGAGATGATGAAGTAAATAAAGAAAGTGAAAGTATTATTAATCAAAGAAATTATTTAACTGAATACATATTAAATGAAAAAAATATGGAAATCTATGATTATTATAATGACGATGGTTATACTGGTACTGATTTTAATAGACCAGCTTTTACTAGAATGTTTAATGATATTAAAGAAGGAAACATAAATACTATTATAGTAAAAGACCTATCACGTTTAGGAAGAAACTATATTTTCTTAGGAGAATACTTAGAACATATATTCCCTCTTTATGACTTAAGAGTTATCTCTGTAAATGATAACTTGGATAATTATAAAGATCCCGAATGTTTTAATAATATATTAGTTCCTTTTAAAAATCTTCTTAATGATGAATATGCTAGAGATATATCTATAAAAGTTAAATCTTCTTTAAATGCTAAAAGATATAATGGCGAATATGTAGGTAGTATAGCCCCATTTGGTTATTTAAAAGATCCTAATAATAAAAATAAACTAATTATTGATAAGAATACTGCCCCTACTGTTAAATTAATTTTTGATTTAGCTTATAAAGATTATAGTTATAGTAAAATTGCCTCTTATTTAAATGATTTACATATTTTAAATCCTGCTAGTTATAAAGAAATTAATTTTAATCAAAAAAATATCAGTAATACATTAAATAAACTTAATACTTGGAGTTCTTCTTCTATTAGTACAATTTTAAAAAATCGTGTTTATTGTGGTGATTTAGTTCAATCTAAAACAAAAACTATCTCATATAAAGTTCACAAAATAATAAGAAAAGATGAAGAAGATATGATAATAGTTAAAAATGTTCATGAAGCTATTATTGACAGAAAAATTTTTGATAAAGTTCAAGAAAAAATAAAAAGTCGTACCAAAAATATCACTAATAGTAGTAATCTTTCTTTATTTAGTGGCTATTTACGTTGTTTTGATTGTCAATATAAAATGAAAAAAGCTCAAGCTGGCTTTAGACAAGATCATAAAACAAAAGATTACTATTATTATTGTTCTACTTACAATAATAAATCAAAAAATTTATGCACATCTCATCGTATAACTGGTGAAATACTTGAAAAAAAAGTTTTACAAAGACTTAATGAAAAAATTACTTATTGTTTAAATAATGAAACTACCTTAAATAACTACTGGCTATTAGAATTAAAAAAATATAGTAATTTAAACTCTCTTTCTAAAGAAGCTCTAGATTCTTTAGTAAAAACTATTTATGTTCATGATAATCTAGATATAACTATTATTTATAAATATGAAGAATGATTGGTCCTTTGGAGTTTATTTACGTCTATCTTCATTAGAAGATACATCAAATAGTATTAATAATCAAAGACTTCTTATTAATAGATATTTAGAAAAAAATATTGATATAGAAGTATATAATACTTATATAGATGAAGGATTTACTGGTACTAATTTTGAAAGACCAGCTTTTAAAGCATTACTAGAAGATATTAAATTAAAAAGAATAAATGGAGTTATAGTTAAAGATTTATCTAGATTTGGAAGGAATTACATTAGTGTTGGTACTTATATTGAAGAATTTTTCCCTACTAATAATATAAGATTTATATCTGTCAATGATAATATTGATACTTTAGAAGTTATTAAAAGTGATAATATAACTACTTCTTTTAAAAATATTATTAATGAACTTTATGCAAAAGATATCTCAGAAAAAGTAAAAGCTACTATTACTTATAAAAAATTAACTGGCAAATTTACCTCAGGAAATACTCCCTATGGTTATAAATTAGATAAAAATAATAAATACAAGTTAATTATAGATAAAAATAGCAAAAAAAATATTGAATTAATATTTTCTTTATATTTAAAAGGAAATGGTGTCAATAAAATAGTTAAAATTTTAAATAAAAAAAACATCCCCTCACCTAGTAAATATAAAAATATAAATCTAAAGCAAAAAAACATTTATTGGACAAATACTACCGTTTATAATATTTTAACTAATAATATTTATTGTGGTAATTTAGCTAATTTTAAGAATACCCATCAAGCTATTATTACTGAAAAAGATTTTAATACTGTTAAGTATCTTTTAAAAGAAAAAAACACTCCTAAAGGAGATATTGATAAGTATCTTTTTTCAGGTTTTATTAGATGTTCTTCTTGTAAAGCTTTTATGTTAATTAAAAAAAGTAATGATTCTAATCATGAAATTATCTGTTCTACATTTGCTAGGATAAACGAAAGTCTTTGTACTAGTCATTATATAACTTCCAAAATATTAGAAGATTTAGTATTAATCGACATAAACAAAAGAATAAAAAAGATATTTTTCTTAAAAAAGAAACTAGAAAATATAAAAAGATTTCTAAAAAAGAATAACTACTTAGATAATAATTTTTATAAAGAACTATTAAAAAAATATATTTATAATGCTAATTTTTTAAAAAAAAGTTATTATGAAAAATGGAAATTAAATACTATTTCTTATAATGAATTTTTAGTAGTTAATAACATATTAAATAGATATATATTTTTAATAGAAACTTTAAAAAAAATTATGCTTAATACTTCTGATAGATTATACAAGTATATAAATAATATTAACTATTTACAAAGATATATAAGATTTAGTAATAAAGCATTAAGTAGAGAAATGTTAGATCTTTTTATAGAAGTTATTTATATTGATGAAAAACAAAAGATAAGCATTATATATAAAAAAGAAAATGAATTTTTAGAATTATTAAAATTTGTTGAAGGATTTTTTAGTGATTAATTATAAAGTTGGTGCTTATCTTAGAATATCCCAAAATAGTGACAACACTGATAATAATGAAAGTAACAGTATAATTAATCAAAGAAAATTAATAAGAAAATATGTTAAGGATAAGAAAGAATTTAAAGATTTAAAATTTTATATTGATGATGGTTACACCGGAACTAATTTTGATAGACCTAATTTTAAGAAATTATATAAAGATATTTATAATAAGAAAATAGACGTTATTATTGTTAAAGATTTATCTCGTTTAGGTAGAAATTATTTACAATTAGGTAAATATTTAGAGGAATTTGCTAATTTAAAAATAAGACTTATTTCTATTAATGATAATATTGATACTAATAATGATGACAAGAATTGTAAATTTCTTATTCCTATTAAAAATATATTAAATGATACTTACACTAAAGATATATCTAAGAAAATAAAGGCTTCTTTAGACATAAAGAAAAAGCAAGGTGAATTTGTTGGAGCTTTTACTTGCTTTGGATATAAAAAAGATGAAAATGATAAACACAAATTAATAGTTGATGAAAATGCTTCTAAGGTTGTTAAGGAAATATTTGAACTAGCTAGTAAAGGTTATAGTTTTTCATATATTGCTAGAAGCTTAAATGAAAATCACATCTTATCCCCTCTTGCTTATAAAAAAGAAGTATTGCATTCTAAAATAACTTCACGGTGGCAAGAAAGTACTAGTTTATGGAACCAAGCAACAATATCTAGGATATTACAAAATGAAATGTACTGTGGAACGTTAATACAAAGAAGTAATAATGAAATAATTAAAATAAAAAATGCCCATCCGGCAATTATTTCTGAAGAAGATTTTTTGGATATTCAAAAAAAGTATTTTAAGAGAAAATCATATCCTGATAAAACTGGTAAAGTTTCTTTATTTAGTGGTTTTATAAAATGTAATGAATGCAAAAAAGCAATGGTTAAATTTCCCTCCAAAGATAATTATATTTATTATTGTAGTACATATAGAAAATCTAAAAAGAAACAATGTAAGCCTATCAGTATTAAAAATGATTATTTAGAAAAAAGTATTTTAAAAGAAGTAAGATTAAGAATTTTAAAAGTTGAAAGAATAAAAGTAAAATTACAAGAAATTTTTAAGAAAGATAATTGGCAAGAAATATTAAGTAATGAAAAAAGAATGTCTTTAGAAAATGAATTAAATAAAAAAATTAGTATAAAAAATGAACTTTTAAAAGACTATGAAAATAAAGCTATTAGTAGATATGATTATTTATTCTTTTTAGATGAATTTAGTAAGGAAATAGATAGTTTAAAAGAAAAGATAAGTGAAGTTAACAATGATTATTTTAGTTGGATTGATATATTTTTAAAGTATAATAGTTGTGAAGTAATAACTAGAGACTTATTAGATGATTTAATAAGTGACATTTATATTAAAGACGATAATACTTTAAGAATTATTTTTAAATATGATGATAGTTTTTTTGAATTAATTAATTTTTTTAAAGATATTTAATAAAAAGTGCTATAATAATTGAAGAAGTTAATGGAGGTCATTATGTTTAAAAACAAGAAGATGATAATTTTATTAATTTTAACTTTAGTATGGTGTGGCGTAATATTTTTTATGTCAAGTATGAATAGCTCCGAATCTAATGGAAAAAGTAAAATGATTATATATAAAATTATAACTAATACTGTTGAAGTAACTAATAAACTAGGTTTAACTAACAAACATCCCAGTGAAGAAAAAATTAATAAAGTAATAACTTTTTTAAACAAGCCTTTAAGAAAGGCCTGTCATGCCACAGAATATTTTATTTTAGTAATATTACTCCTATTAGTATTAAAATATTGTGGTTTGAGCGGCACAAAAATATTTTTAATTGCCATTACTTTATGTTTTTTATATGCTTGTAGTGATGAATTTCATCAATCATTTATTGCTGGAAGAACAGCTCAGTTTAGTGATTCTCTAATTGATGTTTCAGGTGCTTTGATTGGTTGTAGTATTTATGGAATTATTTACATATTAAGCAAGATTAAAAAATATAATAATTAAATAAAATAGTTTTAAAATATATTTTTTTACTTGTTAGCACAAAAGTTTTAAAGCTTTTTCTCCCCTACTACATTTCTAAATATCATGCTTTATAATTTAAGTACCTAAGGAATAAACTTAGCTTATTCATAAAGTATTATATAATTTTCACGTTTTTCTAAGGAATGTTTAGCCAAAACTTCACGTTTTCCTAAGGAATGTTTTCTTAATAATAAACTAAATGCTTAAAATCGACATGTTTTTTATAACTTAAATACTGGCTATATAGCCAGAGCTTTTACATTTAAAATAGAAAGTTATACTTTGATAGTATATATCTATATAAATAAAAAGTGTGGAATAAATTTACAATTTTTAATAGCAATTTTAAAATTTATACACCTTAATTTAGGTGTTTTTTTAAAACTTTAATACTGGTTATATAGCCAGTGTTTTTTTTTGATTTAACCTTTTAATACCAGCATGGACTAATTGTATGAGAAATAACTTTTTTAAGAAGGGGGTAGCTTATGATGAATAATGAAATGACTATAAATGATGTTTCAGTATTCTTCAGTATTAAAAGAGCAATATATTCATTTATAAAAAGATTATTTGATATAGTTTGCTCTCTTATTGGAATTATCTTTTTAATACCTCTTTCTATAATTATCAAAATTTCTTATGTCATAACAGGTGATTTTCATTCTATTTTCTTTACTCAAAATAGAATTGGCAAAAATGGTAAAGAATTTAAGCTTTTCAAATTTAGAAATATGGTAGTTAATGCAGATGAAGTTTTATTTAAACTTTTAAAAGAAAACAAAGAAATAGCTAAAGAATATAAGAAAAATAAAAAATTGAAAAATGATCCAAGAATTACAAAACTAGGAAAAATATTGAGGAGAACATCTATTGATGAACTTCCTCAATTAATCAATGTATTTATAGGTAATATGACTATGATTGGAAATAGACCTTATCTACCAAGAGAAAAAGAAGACATGGGTAAATATTATAACGACATTTATGTAGGTTTATCACTTGCTACATTACTTAGTCAAAATAATGAAGTTATGGCACTTGATGTCATAGAAAAAAAAGTGAATATGATTAATGAAAGAATATCTCCTATTAAAGATGAGTATATTGAGAAATTCTTTAAAGAAAAAGATTTAAATTTAAAGGCTACTTTAGATTATGAGGAAGCATTTAGCGATGCTAAGTTTGTAATTATTAGTACACCAACCAATTATGATGATGAACTTAATTATTTTGATACTTCTTCCGTTGAAGATGTGATTGAAAAAGTTATTAGTATGAATATTGATACAACTATAGTTATTAAATCAACTATACCAGTAGGTTTTGTTGAATCTATGAAGAAGAAATATAATATTGATAATATTATGTTTTCGCCTGAATTTTTACGTGAAGGAAAAGCTTTATATGATAACTTATATCCATCTAGAATAATAGTTGGCTCTACTAATGAAGAAGCACATTTATTTGCTTCGGTCTTGAAAAAAGCTTCTTTAAAAGAAGACGTACCTGTTCTTTTTATGAATTCAACAGAAGCTGAAGCAGTTAAGCTATTTGCTAATACTTATTTAGCTTTAAGAGTATCTTATTTTAATGAATTAGACACTTATGCTGAAATTAAAGGTCTAAATACTAAAGACATTATTGATGGAGTTTGTCTAGATCCAAGAATAGGAAATAACTATAACAATCCATCATTTGGTTATGGTGGATATTGCTTACCAAAAGATACTAAACAATTATTAGCTAATTATAAAGATGTACCTGAAAATCTAATAGAAGCTATAGTTAAAGCAAATGATACTAGAAAAGACCATATAACTGAAGAAATACTAAGAAAAAGTCCTAAAGTCGTTGGAGTATATAGATTAACAATGAAAGCAGGATCTGATAATTTTAGATCAAGTGCTATACAAGGAATAATAGAAAGATTACAAAAAAATAATGTAGAAGTAATAATATATGAACCAACTCTAAAAGAAAAGGCATTTAATGGATTAAAAGTTGAAAATGACTTCAATAAATTTAAAGACTTAGCAGATGTTGTTATAGCAAACAGATTAGAAAAAGAATTAATTAATATAAAAGATAAAGTTTATACAAGAGATATTTATAGTACCGATTAGTATAGTGAAAATTTTTATTTACAAAATGTTGCTATTTTATAGTTCTAGTAAATTAATTTTTTATTATTACTAATTAATAATGATAAACCTAGAGAAATACTTATAACATTTTGTCATTGTACGCTCAATGAAGTAAAACTTATAATTTTCTACATTTATTAAAAACAAAAATAAAAAAATTACATTTAAATATATCTCTTTATAATTTTTTTATGAATTTGATTTAATTAAATTAATACTGACATTCATAGATGAAGTACCTTTATTTTAGAATAATTAAAGAATGATGAAATTATAAATAAATCATACTTATATATTGCGATTTAGTATTTCTATTTCATAGGATTTTTGTACTTCAAAGATTAATTTTCACATTAAATAAAAAAATAAAAGTTTAAAAATTTGTTTCATATATGTAAAATGAATAGTTTTTTTCTTGATTTTCACTAGAAATTATCATAAAATGATAAAAAGAGGTGAAAATATGATCATAACAAGTGACATTGCTAAAAGTAATTTAGTAAATTTTTCTAATAAAGATACTAAATTATCAAGAGATGTTAAAAATGGTAAATTAATTAAAATAGTAAATGGATTATATGAGACTGATTCTAATACTTCTCCTTATCTACTTGCTGGAAGTATTTATGGTCCTTCATATATTTCATTTGAATATGCATTATCTTTTTATGGATTAATTCCAGAAAAAGTAAACGTAGTAACAAGTGCGACTTTTAACAAAAAGAAGAAAAAAATATTTAATACCACGTTTGGAACATTTACTTATAGAGATGTTCCTCAAAATGTTTACCCAGAAGAAATAATCCTAAAAGAAGAGAATAATTATTCATATCAAATTGCTTCTAAAGAGAAAGCTTTATGCGATAAATTATATACATTAAAACCAATAAAAAATCTTGATAATTTAAGAAAATTGCTATTTGATGATTTACGAATAGATAAAGATATTTTTGAAAGCTTAGATATTGAAAAAATTGAAAAATTAAGTATTTTATATCATTCAACAAATGTTAGTTTATTAGCTAAATATATGAGGAAATTTAATAATGAACAATATAATTGAACAAATGCTTTCAAAATATGAAACAAAGAATACAACTGATGAAATAAATGCTTTAAAAGAAATCATTCAAGAAATTATCTTATCTGGATTATCAAGAAGTGGTTTTTTTAAGGAAGTAGCTTTTTATGGTGGCACGGCTTTAAGAATATTTTATGGCTTAGATAGGTTCTCTGAAGATTTAGACTTTGCGCTTATTTCACAAAATAAAGATTTTGATTTAAGTAAGTACTTTAGCTTTATTGAAAAAGAAATAAATGCATACGGACTAAATATGAAAATTAGTACAAAAGAAAAAAACATAGATTCTAATATTACTTCAGCTTTTTTAAAAGGAAACACTTTAGAACACATATTAAAATTTTTTCCAAGTGAAGAAAAAACTCAATATAATAGTCTTTTAAAACAAATAAAGATAAAGTTTGAAGTAGATATTAATCCGCCTGATGGAGCAACATATGAAGATAAGTATAAATTATTACCAAGTCCTCATCAAATAAAACTATATGACAAAGGATCATTATTTGCTGGTAAAATTCATGCCATATTATGTCGAAATTGGAATTTAAGAACAAAAGGGAGAGATTTATATGATTATATTTTCTTCCTAGCAAATAATATAAATGTTAACATGGAATTAGTAAAAAATAAATTAATTGCTTCAAATTATATTAATAAAGATGATAATTTTAATATTGATATGTTAAAAAAATTACTAATAAAAAAGTTTAGCGAAATAGATTATAAAGATGCTAAAGATGATGTCATGCCTTTTATTAAAGATACAAGTAGTTTAGAAATATGGAATAAGGATTTTTTTATTAGTATTACAGAAAATTTAAAAGATTAGATTACACCTTAATTTTTAGGTGTTTTTTTCATTCTTTAATACTAGCTATATAGCCAGTACTTTTTCTGATTAATATAATAAGTTTATTAGATTGTAATGTGTTTATTTTTTTGAAAAGTGTACAATATTTCTTCTGAAAAGTGAGCAATGATTTTGCTGAAAAGTGTACAATTTTAATATATAATTATATTAAGAAAAGTAAATTAAATATGGCTTTAACAAAGAAAAAATATAAAACTAGATTATTTAGCTAAATTAAGTTATTTTACAATTTTTTAGGAAAATATTTTCAAAAGTTATATTGTTTATTTACTGAACAAAAATGTTAAATAGTGAAAAATTGTTCACTCAACTGAACAATTTTGTTGACTTTGATAAA
>CANRAX010000048.1 GCA_947628635.1 uncultured Bacilli bacterium
AAAGGAGGAACCAAAATGAAAATAGCAATTGCCAGTGACCACCGTGGAGTTACTTATAAAGAAGAAATAATTAAGTATTTACAAAGTAAAGATTATACTGTGATTGATTGTAGTAAAACTAATACTCCCACAGATGACTATCCAGATTTTGCCTTTGCGGTTTGTGACAAAGTCATTTCTAAAGAAGCTGATGTCGGTATATTAGTATGTCGTACTGGAATAGGAATGTCCATTGCCGCTAATAAAGTAAGAGGTATAAGATGTGCCAAAGTTAATTCAAAAGAAGATGCAATTCTTTGTCGAAATGATAATGGAGCTAATGTAATGACTTTTAATTTTACAGATAATATTGAAGATATAAAATCATATATAGATTGTTTTTTAACAGCCGAAGTTTTAAACGACGAAAGACATAAAAGACGTGTTGCCAAAATAACAGCTTATGAGGAAACCCACTAATGGCCAAGTTTTTTTTATACATAGTAGTAACTATATTAGTTATTTGGTCCATGGAGTCTGTAAATATTAATCAAATTTTTAAAAAAAATCGTCTTTATCAAGCTCGTGTGTTTTACTTTTTCTTAGGTATTTCATTAATATATTTAGTAACAAATTTTTTATTAGATTTATTTACTTCAATAAAATTATTTTAAAAGTAGTATAAATCTTTTTTATTTTGTTCAAACTTATAATGAGGTGAATAAAATGAAAAGAAATAAATTGAAGTCCTTTGTAATTCCAAGTTTTGTTTCCATAGTTGCTATTGTTGCTCTTCTAACAGCGTCATTACTTCCATCAAAATCATCATTAAAAGAAACAGATGAACCCCATACTTACGTATCTGAATCAGTATTAAGTAATGATACCGCAGTTTTAAAAACAGATACTAAAGTAATTAATCCTTATATTGATTCATCAGTAACAGTAGGTAAATCATATTATGATTTTCAAGCTTCTGCTGAGCAACAAGAAAATTCTATTATTTTTCATGATGACACTTATATGCAAAATTCTGGCGTAGATTTTGTAAGTCAAAATGTCTTTGATGTAGTAGCTATTTTAAATGGTGAAGTAACAAACGTTAAAGAAGATGAAACTTTAGGAAAAATAGTTGAAATAAAGCACGATAATGATTACATAGCTATATATCAAAGTTTATCAGAAATATCCGTAAAAAAAGGTGATACAATAACACAAGGACAAGTACTTGGAAAAAGTGGAACAAACGAATTAGATAAAGAGATTGGTAACCATCTTCACTTTGAATTATACCTAAATGGACAGGCAGTTGACCCAACACTTTATTTAAACAAAGAACTTAACACAAAAACTAATTAGAGTAGCAATACTCTTTTTTTCATAAATGTTTAAATTTTTCATATATTATATTATAAAAAATTAAAAATATGGTAAAATATTAATGACAGATAAAGGAAGTGACTAAATGATAACAAATGATATAGGAATAGATTTAGGTACCGCTAATGTTTTAATATATATCAGGGGTAAAGGTATAGTATTAAACGAACCAAGTATTACTGCTATTGATACTGAAACAAAACGAGTAATAGCTGTTGGAAAAGAAGCTAAGGAGATGTTAGGACGGACTCCAGGAAAGGTAAAAGCAATTAAACCTATGAAAGATGGAGTCATAGCCGATTTTGAAATTACAGAAATAATGCTTAATTCTTTTATAAAAAAGATTAAAGCTAAAAAATTATTTTCGCGACCACGTATTTTGATATGTTGTCCAACTAATATTACTCAAGTTGAAAAAAATGCCATCAAAGAAGCAGCTGAGAGAACAGGAGCTAGAAAAGTATATATTGAAGAGGAACCAAAGGTTGCGGCCATAGGAGCTGGGATGGACATTTCCAAACCAAGTGCTAATATGGTTTTAGATATCGGCGGAGGTACAACAGATATAGCTATTCTCTCATTAAATGGTATTGTTTCATCAACATCCATAAGAACAGCTGGAAATGCTTTTGATCAAGATATTATTAAATACATTAAAGAAAAGTACAAACTTTTAATTGGAGAAAAAACCGCAGAAGAAATTAAAATTAATTTTGCCAATGTTTATAAGCCTAGCAAAAAAGAAAAACTTGAAATTAGAGGTCGCAATTTAGTTACAGGTTTACCACATACTATTGAAATAACGCAAGAAGAAACAGCACTTGCTTTAAAAGAAAGTGTTGACAAAATTATTAAGGCTACTACTAACGTCTTTGAACAAACTCCACCCGAATTAGCTGGCGATATTGTTGAAAAAGGTTTGATTTTAACAGGCGGAGGAGCTTTACTTAATGGTCTAGGAGATATTCTTGAAAAGGAATTAAATGTTCCTGTTTTAATAGCAGAATCTCCGTTGACATGTGTTGCTGAGGGAACTGGAATTCTTCTAAATAATATTAAATTACTTGAACAAGATCAATAAAAAAGAAGACCAATATGGTACTAGTTATATTGGTTTTTGCGTTATAGAAACAAACTGTTTCCTAATTAAAACTATTTTTCTTATTTTCTTTCTAAATACATTTTGCTATAATATTCTTAGAAAGAAGTGAAGTAAATGAAACTCCAATTACTTGATGCTAGTAAGATAGTTCTGGTAACATTTGTATTTTCGGCCTCAATTATGTTTCTTATGCGTAAAGTTGCTGTGCATATTGGTGCCATGGATATCCCAAGCAATAAAGAAGGACACCGTCATATTCATAAAAAGGCCACTGCAAAATTAGGTGGAGTTGGAATATTTCTTTCTTTTTTACTTGGTTATATGTTATTTGGAGAAAATAGTATCCGAATGAATTCCATCTTAATTGCCAGTTTTATTATTATTTTAACGGGCATAGTTGATGATATAAAACCCATAAGGGCTTATCAAAAAATGTTAGGCCATTTAATTGCCGCTTGTGTAATAGTATTTTATGGCGGAATTCTTTTAGAAGAAATTACAGCCTTTGGTTATGTCATAAATTTTAAATCTTTTGCATATCCAATTACTATTTTATTTTTATTAGCGTGTACCAATATAATTAATTTAATAGACGGTCTAGATGGCTTAAGCAGTGGAATATGCAGTATCTTCTTTGCAACTATTGCTATAATAGGATTTTATCAAGGAAGAGCGGGAAGTCTTGTTATGATTTTAACACTTATTATGCTTGGTTCAACTTTAGGCTTTTTACTTCATAATTTTTATCCAGCAAAAATATTTTTAGGTGACTGTTCTACTTTCTTAGGTTTTATAATCGGTATAATTACTTTACTAGAATTTAAAGGGCCTGCTCTTATATCATTCTTTGTTCCAGTAACAATTTTAGGAATACCAATACTAGATACACTATTTGCTATAATTAGAAGACTTTTAAAAGGTCAATCTCCATTTCAAGCAGATAGACAGCATTTACATCATCAATTATTAGGAATGAATTTTTCTCAAAGAACAACAGTCTTAATTATATATTTTATAAATATTCTATTTGCAATGGCTTCAATCTTTTTCACTTTAATTAATCCAACTATTGGTCTTATTATTTATTTAGTACTTTTTGTTTTAGTTCTATGGTTTGTCTTTCACACAACCATTATTTCAGACAAAAGTCCCAAAATGGTTAAGAAAATAGAAACATTAATTAAAAATAAGAGAGCACCTTAAAAAGTGTTTTTTCTTTGAAAAAAGAATAAGAGGAGGATAATATGATAAATTTTATAATTTGTGAAGAGGATACGCCATTTGTCACAATCTATAAAAAAGTAATTGATAAAATTATGATGAACTATGATATAGAGTATGATTATCATATTTTTAAAGGATATAATGCTAAGTGGAAAGAGTTTACATCTAAAGAAACAGGTTTTAAAGTTTTTATTATGGCTGTTAAAACTAACGAAGGTTCAGGCTTAGATGCTGCTAGATTTATAAGAGAGAGTCTAGATGATTGGCAATCTATGATAATAATGATTTCAGCATATCTAGATTATAAATATGAAGCACTTAGTAAAAGATTAATGTTAATTGATTTTATAAGTAAATTTGATAATATTGAATGTCGTCTAGGTGAAGCTATAAAAATATCGTTAAAAAATTATGATAAAAGACCTAAAACTTTAAAATTCACTTATAAGAAAACTTTATATAATATTGAGTTTAGTAAAATTTTATATATTGAAAAAGAACAAGATAATAAAAGATGTATTTGTAAAACAATTGAAGGTAACTATTATATTTCTGGTAATTTATCAACAGTCAAGAAAATGCTTGACCATAGATTTTTACAAATATGTAGAAGTATTATCATTAATGGAGAACAAATACAATCTTTTAATATTAAAAGCAATATTATAACTTTTAAAAATAAAGAAGAATTAAATGCCATTTCTAGGAATAAGAAAAAAGACATTATAAAATATATCAGAGGTATGCATTAATTATAATCTTTTTAATTAATAAAAATAAGTAGTCAGTTAATATAATTCTATTTTAAAATAGATATCTAACTTGACTACTTTTATTTTGCAAGAAAGCTCCTTACTTGTTTAATCAATCACTTAATTAATAAAGGTAGTAAAATTATTATATAAGCAAATTATTTAAACATCCGATGCATGATAGTCATTTAAACTATTAATTTAATATATTTATTTTGAAACCACCTTGCATTATCATTATAAGTAATAAATATAAAAAAGAATAAAAATTCTAAAAGTGGTTAATTTTTAAAACAAATTATGCTAAAATTGTCGAAAAAAATCGAAAAATTACCATTAAAGAACAAAATATATACTATTTAAGGAAAAAAATAAAAAAATTAAAAGCATTTGCTAAAATAAATTTACCAAGAGCAAAGAATTATTTGGTAGAATGTGAGGTGTTGGCTAGTGATAATCGGACGCGTGAAATGGTTTAATAATGATAAAGGTTATGGATTTATTGATTTTAAAGAAAATGAAGATATATTTGTACACTATTCAGCCATAGAATTAGATGGTTATAAAACATTATCTGAAGGACAACTTGTAGAATTTAAACTTATAGAAACAAGTAAGGGATATCAAGCTGTAAATGTAAGATTGGTTAAAGAAACTGCTACGGTAAAATAGTAGTTTTTTTTGCATAATCATGTTATAATGAAATTACAAAGGAGGTGGTTTTATGGATATCATTATTCATGGTGATAAATTAAAAATAACTTCTTCTATGAATGATTATATTAAAGAAAAGCTAGGAAAATTAGATAAGTACCTAGAAGATAGCACTTCAGTACGTGCCAATGTCATAGTAAAAGTTAAAAATCATGAACAACGAGTTGAAATAACCATACCACTAAAAACATTTATTTTAAGAACTGAAGAAACTAAAAAGGATTTTTATGCTGCGGTCGATGTTGCAATTGATAAATTAGAACGTCAAATAAGAAAAAACAAGACGCGTTTAATGTCAATGTCGAAACAAACTAAAACAAGTTATGATTTTAACATTTCAACAATTGAAGATGATGAAGAAAAACAAACAAGTAAAATCATTAAAAGAAAAAATGTTGAAGTTAAACCAATGAATGAAGAAGAAGCTATTCTTCAAATGGAACTACTTGGCCATCAATTTTATATGTTTAAAGATAGTGAAACTAATAAGCATTCAGTTGTTTATAAAAGAAATGATGGAAACTATGGAATAATTGAAGCTGAATAATTTTTATTAAATTTTATGAGGATAATCTTTCATTATCCTTATTTTTTTGATAAAATAATGTGTTAAGGGAGACGATATAAATGAGTTTATTAAGAAAATTATTTGACCATGAATATAAAGAGATGAAAAGGTTTAGAGTATTAGCTGATAAAATAGTAGCCTTAGAAGACGAATATTCTAAATTGACTGATACACAACTTCAAAGTAAGACAGAAGAGTTTAAAGAAAGATTGAGTAAAGGTGAAACATTAGATGACATTTTAGTAGAAGCCTTTGCGACTGCACGCGAAGCAGCTTATCGTGTGCTTGATATGAAACCTTTCTATGTTCAAATTTTAGGAGCATTGGCAATTCACTATGGTAATATTGCTGAAATGAAAACAGGTGAAGGTAAAACTTTAGTTGCAGTAATGCCAGCTTATTTAAATGCTTTAACAGGTAATGGTGTTCATATTATCACTGTTAATGAATATCTTGCTAATCGTGATGCTGAATGGATGGGAGGTATTCATAAATTCCTAGGTTTAACAGTAGGTGTTAATTTAAGAGAATTATCTCCAATTGAAAAACAAAATGCTTATAATTGTGATATTTTATATTCAACAAATAATGAAATTGGCTTTGATTATTTAAGAGACAATATGGTGGTTCGCAAAGAAAATCGAGTTCAAAGGCCATTAAACTTTGCTATCATTGATGAAGTTGATTCTGTTTTAATTGATGAAGCTAGAACACCGTTGATTATATCTGGTGGAGAAATGAGAAGTGCTAATCTTTATATTGAAGCTGATCGTTTTGCTAAAAGTTTAAAAGCAGAAGAAGATTACATATATGATGAAAAAACTAAAAGTGTTAATTTAACAGAAAGTGGTTCTGACAAAGCAGAAAGTACTTTTAAGATAGGTAACTTATATGAAGTAAATAATGCAACTTTACTTCATCACATTAATCAAGCCTTACGCGCTAATTATTCTATGAAGAAAGATGTTGATTATGTTGTTCAAGATGGTGAGGTAGTTATTGTTGACCAATTCACGGGACGTTTAATGAAAGGTCGTGCCTATTCTGATGGACTTCATCAAGCAATAGAAGCTAAAGAGGGTGTAAATATTAATCAAGAAACAAAAACTTTAGCAACTATCACTTTCCAAAATTTATTCAGAATGTATAAAAAATTAGCTGGTATGACTGGTACAGCAAAAACAGAAGAAGAAGAGTTTAGAAATATATATAATATGTATGTAATTGAAATTCCAACTAACAAAGAAGTTATTCGTATTGATGCTCCTGATTTGGTTTATGCCACCAAAGAAGCAAAGTATAAAGCTATAATTGAATTTGTAAGAGAATGTTATGATAGAGGACAACCTGTTCTTATTGGTACAATCGCAATCGAAACCAGTGAATTAATTAGTAATCTATTAAAACAAGCTCATATACCTCATGAAGTATTAAATGCTAAAAATCACGCTCGCGAAGCTGAAATTATTTCTAAAATTGGTCAGCAAAAATCCGTTACAATTGCCACTAATATGGCAGGTCGTGGTACTGATATTAAATTATCTGACTCTATTAGAGATTTAGGAGGTTTATGTGTTATAGGCACAGAACGTCATGAATCACGTCGTATTGATAATCAATTGCGCGGTCGTTCTGGTCGTCAAGGAGATCCTGGTTATACACAATTCTTTGTTTCCATGAAAGATGATTTGATGATACGTTTTGGCTCTGACAGAATAGGTGAATTAATGAAAAATATGGGACTTGGAGATCAAGCTATACGTAGTAAAACATTTACAAAATCAATTGGTGCCGCTCAAAAGAGAGTTGAGGGAAATAACTTTGATATTCGTAAACAACTACTTCAATATGATGATGTTATGAATAATCAAAGAGAAATAATTTATGAAAAAAGAAATAAGATACTTGATGAAGAATCTATTCATGAAATGATACTCACTACATTTAGACATCATATAGAAGATTTAATAAATTCTCATCTTGCTCCAGAAGGATACTTAACAGATAATGATTTAGAAGATATTGCTAATTTTGCAAATGAAAATTTATTACGTAATGATATTTCTAAAAATGATATAACAAATATGGAATCAAATGATGTTATTGATTTTTTAGCAAAAAAAGTTATTGATGAGTATGAAGAAAAAATTAAAAAAATTCCAGAAGAAGTGACTAATGAATTTGAAAAAGTTATCACTCTTCAAGTATTAGATAATTATTGGATGGAACATATCAACACTATGGCTCATTTAAGAGAAGGAATTCATTTAAGAGGCTATGCACAAGAAGATCCACTTAGAGCTTATACTATGGAAGGCTTTGAGTTATTTGATTCTATGATGCAAAAAATAGATAAAGATGTCTCAATCTTCTTACTTAAAGCAGAAATTCGCCAAAATATTGAAAGAAAAGAAGTAGCAAAAAAGAAAATAACTAATGAAAGTAAAGAAACAGCTAAGAAAACACCTAAAAGAGTTAATAAAATTGGAAGAAATGACCCGTGTCCTTGTGGGAGTGGTAAAAAGTATAAAAATTGTTGTGGAAAGTAGTAGGCTTTATAAGGGCTTGCGAGACATAGGGTTTTGAAAAAATCATAAAAAAACCCCTTAAAACTATAAAAATGTGCTCAAAATGTGCACAAAAAATTCAATTTGTTCCCAAAAATGCCAAAAAACCACGTAAAAACAAGGGGTTTCAAATGGGAACATTAAGAAGCGAAAGAATATTATGGATATCTAAATACTGAAAATCGTTGTACTAATTTAAAGAATTATTAGAATATATATAACTTTAGAGGAGCGTTAATATGTTAGAATAGAAAGAATATGGTTCAATTAAATTAAATAAAGAAACAGTACTTAATCATTACATTTCTCAAAATAAGGAAAAATTAGACTTATATAATCAAGCAATAGCTGATGGAAAAATTACTGATTTCGATCAAGTAATATTAACTAGATTACGAAAATTGTACTATGGAATATATTCAGGTTTAATATATATGTATTTTGAATCAACTAATTTTAATAATATTGGAAATAAAGCAGAATTAATGACTCATGTATTAGAAGATAAACAATATCAATTGGTGCATGGAAATATTGATTCTACAAGAAATATACCATTCTTTATGTATGGGGTAGAGCATCTTGATTATAATTCGTGGTTAGAGGTACAAGAAGGGCAAAAAGTATGGGTATATGATTTATTTTCTATGTTAAAAATTGAAAAAAGTGTATATTATAAATTAGAAAATCCTGATGTTACAAGAGTTGTTTCAAAAGATGCCATTATGTCGCATCCAGGAAGAGATAGAGATGATTATACATTTCATGCTGACGGTGGAGATTTTATGCTAATAGAAATATTACCTAGAATGGAACAAGCAATGTCATCTCATCCGTTTTCAAAAATTCTTGCTCCTGAAATAACTAGATATAAGAAAGATATAAATTTAGATAATGTAATTGCAGAAAGACATGAGATATTAGAAGAAATACAAAAGAAATCACATTAAATGATTTCTTTTATCTTTTTAAAACTAAAATTTGTTTTGCTTTGCTATCACCATTATAAGTTCCAACTCTAGAATCACCTGCATCATATCCGTATGTTGAATAATTTGGAGTAGGATATAATTCTGTTTCAATATTACCTAGTTGGTTTTTAATAGTATTT
>CANRAX010000049.1 GCA_947628635.1 uncultured Bacilli bacterium
GGCCTTTGCATGATTTGTTGAAGTTGTTGAGCCGAATTGTTAGCAACTACCACTTGCTTAGGACTATTTACAAATTGTGTATTACTATTTGCTACTACTTGTTTTTGTACTTGTTGTACTGGTTGTTGTTGCTTAAGAGCTCCATTAACTTGCTGAGGAGCCACTTGCTTATTAGCACTAACTTGGGCCATTGTCTGTGGTGGTATAACAATTTTAGGAATAGGCGATGGATTACTTTGTTGAGTAGTATTAACATTATTATTTACAGAAGAAGCTACCTTAACTTCTGGTGCTTTTACTTGTTTATTACCTTGCGGTATTGTTACCGTTGAATTAACCGCCTGATTATTACCACTAGGTATAGTAACAACTTTTTGTGGTGTTTGACCAGCTACTGGCTTAACAGCTCCAGGAGAAGGAATACTAATATTTTGCTGTTGACTAGCTGGAATAGGTTGCGAACTAACAGAGCCTTTAGGTATCGCAACTTGCGTTGGCGAAACATTTTTATTTTGAACTTGTGAAACTTCCTTGTTCTTAGAAGCTTCATTTACAATTGTATTATTTGTCTTGGCAACAGGCACTTCTTCCTTTTTGATAGCTTCATCAGAAACAGCTTTAGGCTTTGCCTCGTGAAAATCCAATAAACTATCAGGCTGTTCTTCATAAGTGTTTTCTTCTTTCTTTTCAACTTTTGGCATTATAATAGATAACTCTTGTTCATAATTTTCATCATCTTCATTTTCAATTTCAATAACACGATAAACTTCTTCAAAAGTTGTTTTTCCTTCCAAAGCCTTAATCAAAGCGTCTTGAAGCATAGTAATAGTCTTACTTGTATAAACCATTTTAGCTAATTCTTTTTTCTCCAATTTATCATTATTTAAAGCTGACCTAATATCATCATCAAGTTCCAAAACTTCATGAATAGCGATACGACCATGATATCCATTACGACAATGTTCACATCCTTTTGGATTAGCGTCCCAAATAAGTGGCACATCTTGATGTAAATATTTTTTAAAAACTTTTTTTTCATATTTTGTTGTTTCTCTTTGAATACGACAATCAGGACAAAGCATTTTAGCTAGACGCTGAGAAATAATACCTGTTAAAGCCGTTGACAACAAATAACGTTCAACATCCATATCCAGCAAACGTTCAATAGTAGCAAGTGAGTTATTAGTATGGATAGTTGATAAAACCAAGTGACCTGTAATAGAAGCACGTACCGCAATTTGAGCCGTTTCTGAGTCACGAATTTCTCCAATTAGAATTATATTAGGGTCTTGTCTTAAAATAGAACGTAAAGCAGCGGCAAAAGTCATTCCAATTTCCGCATTAACTTGAACTTGATTAATTCCTTCAATGTTCATTTCTATTGGGTCTTCAACGGTAATAATATTTGTTTCTGGTTTATTTAATCCTTGCAAAATAGAGTAGTTAGTAGTTGACTTACCAGAACCAGTCGCCCCAGTTGTCAAAATAATTCCATTAGGAATTCCCATCATTCTTTTAATTTTAGCTAAATTAGCTGGATGAAATCCTAAAGTATCTATACCAGATAAACTTCTTGTATAATCCAAAATACGAATAACGACTTTTTCTCCCTCATTAACCGGCAAAACAGAAACACGCATATCCAAATATGTTCCACCATAATCTCCCTTAATTGCGCCATCTTGCGGTAGTCGAGACTCTGTAATATTCATATTAGCTAACAATTTTAAACGCGTCGTTAAATTTCTTTCATAAGCTTTCGGAACAAAAGTATAATCTTGACAATCTCCATCAATACGAAAACGAACCATCATGCCATCTTCACGTGGATCAAAATGAATATCTGAAGCATTATGTTTAGACGCCGCAATAATAATATAATCAGCAACTTGTGTAATAGGCGTCTTCGTAAAATCAAAAGAAACCATAAAACTCTCGGTACCTTTTGAAACACGTTTCACATCATAAGAAACCATCATTACAACCCCTTTTTGTTCACTTTACTATGGTATTTTACTATAATTTATTATATAATAATTTTAACATAATAGCAAGTAAAGGGGTAAAAATATTATGAAAGAATTAAATAATAAAGGCTTTATGTTAGTTGAAACTTTAATTGTAGCCGTCTTTTTAGTAACAATTTTTTCCATACTTTACGTTAACTTCTATCCCTTAATGGGCGAATACGAAAGAAGAGAAAATTTTGATGATTTAGACAGTAAATACGCTATTTATTGGATAAAAAGAATGGTTCAAGATAGCTATTATAATTTAGATACGGCTAGTATTACAAGTGCCACTGGTAATAAATATGTCAAATTTGATTGTAACAATTTTTCTGATAATAATAAAAAAAGTGTTTGTAATGAAACAATGTCTAGACTTGAAAATCCTGAAATTTATATAATTAGTTATGTTACTACGGATTTTAAAAATAAGATTAAAAATAACGAAACTTTCGATGTTGGTATAAGAGATTATATGTCTTATTTACCTGAATATACTATTGGTTCATTAAATGGAGCCCAATATCGTTTAATTGCTAAATTACATAATAGTAAAGATGATAACGATTTTTATACCTATGCTACAATTGAGGTGAAAAAATAATGAAACTAAATAATAAAGGTATGAGTATTGTTGAAATACTTGTTTGTTTTGTCTTAGTTGCTTTAATATCAGTTTCTATTTATACAGCCATTTCTTCTTTTAACAATAAAAGAAATATTGAGTCTTTCAAAGAAAAAATATATACTTATAAAAATACTTTAACTAAATTAATACAAGATGACTTAATTAAAAATGGCCTAATAAGTGCTGATTATACTATAAATAATGGCATATATACAATTAATTTACATTTTCGTGATAATACTCAAAAGACTTTAGTCATTACTAGAAAATTAGCAATGGATTATAATGAAGCCCTAGAAAATAAAAGTGGTCCTCTTCAAAATGATGAATTTATGATTTTATATGATGGTATAGAATATCCTCTTCCTGATTTAGGAGAATATCAAAATGATAGAGGAGAAACCATAAAAGATTTACGAATAAATAACATCATCATAAATACTGATAGTAGTGTTTTAACTATTTATATTGGTCTTTATCATCCAGATTTATCAACTCGTTATGGTATAAATATCGTTTGTCCTATTAATTATTTTTAAAAGCTTAATCATATATTATAAAGAATTAAAAAAATAATTAAAGCTAATACTGTTGCTATAATTCTTCCTTTAAGGAAGTTTTTATATTTTATTTTACTACCCGCAATAATACTTTTTACTTGCATATGAATACTTATTCCTCCAAAAGATATAAAGAAAATTGCTAATAAAGCTTTTTTTAATAAATTATTACTTAATGATAAAACAGCTACTCCTTTAGTTAAATCAAAAAGACCATTTAGTAAAATATAACTATATGTACTTAAAATAAAGTATTTTGAAATAATAACAGCCACTAAATAGAAAAAAATACTACTACCATATATTAAGACAATTACTTTTAATGTTTTATTAATAGCGCTACTTAATGCAGAAGCAAAGTTTACTGGTTCTTTATAAGTAAAAGTAATTTTTTTATTTTTTTTCTTTGTCAAAATAAATATTATTAAATTACTTAATAAAATAGCTAGATAAATTTTTATACAAATTTCTTTATTATGTAATACTAAAAAAACTGTTCCTAAGACAAATAAGGGATTAGGAAAATGACTTGCCATTATTAAACTATTAGCTGACTCTTTACTAAGAAGCTTTTTTTCTAATAATTCTTTGGTGTACTTACTTCCACTAGGAAACCCACTAATTATACTCATAAAGAAAACATAAAATTCAGCTGTATTAAAATTAGTATAAGTTGCTATTAATTCAATTAAGCCATAATCAATTAATAAAGTAGAAATAGTAAAGAAAATAAAATTAGCGGGAAACAACTTAGTAAAAAATAACTTAGTATATTCAATAATACTTTTTATAATTAAAGAAGCATTTAATAAGTAAAGTAATAATAATATAATAAGTAAACTTATAATTAATATTCTTTTTAAAGTTTTATTCATATTTCTCCTTTTATTTGTTATAATTAAATGTAGGTGATAAAATGATTAAAAAATTTTTTAAAGAGCTAGTAGAATTTATTAAAGAAGAAAAGTTTTTCATACTTGGTCTTACTCTTTTTTTCATTATATTCATTTTTCCGGTTGATTATTATATTATTACAGGAGGCGGAACTAAGGAAATTGGTAAAAGAGTTATTATTGATAAAGCTTATAATTCAAAAGGCTCCCTTAATATGTGTTATGTTAGTGAAATAAAAGGTACCTTAGGTTATTATCTTTTAAGTTATCTTATTCCTGGTTGGGAAAGAGATAAAGTTTCCAATTACAAATACGATGAAAATGAAAGCATTGAAGACATTAATTTTCGTGATGATTTAAGTCTAAAAGAAGCCAGTAGTGCCGCTATAAAATGGGCCTATAAATTAGCCTCTAAAGAAGTTGAAGAAATAGATCGTAAAATTTATGTGACCGCAACTTTCAAAGAATTCCCAACTAGCCTAAAAATTCAAGATGAAATAATTAGTATTGCTGGAAAAAGTTTTAATACAACAACTGAATATCATGATTTAATAGAAAAATATAAAAAAGGCGATACCATTGAAGTAAAAGTAAAAAGAAATAAGAAAGAAAAAATTCTTCAATGCAAATTACATGAATTAGAAGGTAGTACCATACTAGGAGTTGTATTACAAAGCTATGGTATTTATGAAACTAATCCTAAAATTACATTTAATTTTAAAAATAATGAGTCCGGTCCTTCTGCTGGTTTAATGACCACTCTAGATATTTATAATAAATTAACTAAAAAAGATATCACTAATTCCCTAGATATAGCTGGTACTGGTACAATTGAAGAAGATGGAACAATTGGCTCTATTGGTGGTGTCAAATATAAACTCATGGGAGCAGCCAAAAGTAAAATGGACATTTTTCTAGTTCCTGTTGGCGAAAATTATAAAGAAGCTCTAAAAGTAAAAAAAGAAAAGAAATTAAAAATAAAAATTATTAGTATTAAAAATATCAAAGAAGCTATTAAAACTTTAAATAAGCTAGCTAAAAGTTAGTCTTAATCCTTTTGACAAATAGAAAATTTACTATTTGTTTTTTTTACCCATAATTTCCCATAATTTTTTAATAATTTTTACATAATTAAGTTTTACAATTAATTGTAGAAAGGAGGTAAAAAAGAACTGAAAAAAAATAAAAATAGTCAAATTTCGATTATTAAATAGATTATGATAAAATATAAAGGAGGGCTGATAGAAAAAAAGTAAATATCGGAGGTTAGTATGTATAAAATTGTCTTAACAGAAGATGAAAAAGCTCTTTCCAATTTAATTAAAATTTATTTAGAAAAAGAAAACTATGAAGTTATCTGCTTCGAAGAAGGCCAAAAAGCCATTGATTATATTGGAAATAAAGTTGATTTATGGATTTTAGATATTATGCTCAAAGATGATGTAAGTGGTTATGATATCATAAAAAAAATTAGAGAACAAGATGAAAACGTTCCCGTAATTTTTACTTCAGCTAGGGATCAAGAACTAGATAAAATATTAGGTTTAGAACTAGGAAGTGATGATTATTTAACTAAACCTTTTTCTACAAAAGAATTAGTTTTAAGAGTAAATAATATTATCAAAAGAGTTTATAAAAATACCGAAACTGACATAATTAAATATGAAGATTACTCTATTGATACAAAAAAACGTATAGTTTCTCTAAATCAAAAAGAACTAAAATTAACGACTCTTGAATTTGACCTATTAATTCTTTTTTTAAAAAATAAAACAAAGTGTTTCACAAGAGAAGAAATTTTAAATAATATTTGGGGTAATGATTATTTCGGAAGTGATAGAGTAGTAGATGACGCCATTAGAAGACTAAGAAAGAAAATGCCAAAACTTAACTTAAAAGCCGTTTATGGCTATGGCTATCGTTTATCATGATTTATCGCAAAAGTAAATTAGCCAGACAATTACTATGGCTTGTTGGTATTGCTTTTATGGTCTTATTTCTATCTTTAGGCGTTGTCCTTCCTAAAATCTTAGTCCCTGTTCTTGAAACCAATATTTATAGATATCTAAGTGAACCTTTAAAAGTTATTGATAATGATTTTGATAAAAAACTTCTTAATACTGAAGTTGCTTACATCTACGTATTAGATGATGAAATAAAAACCAGTGATAATTTAACTTCTGTTATAAAAATTACAGATATTAAAAAAATTGTTGCTAAAATGACATCTTCACATGGAAAAGTTATCTACAACAATAAAACCTATTATTACTATGTTTTAAATAGTGAGCATATGAAAAAAATTGCTCTATCTAATGATACATATGTCAATAAAATTAAGACATCTATTTTAAGTGCTATTTTTCCGATTGTATTAGGAACCTTTTTACTAATAGGTTTAATACTTGTTTTATGGTCATCTATCGTTGTTAGAAAGATAGATAAATTAAAAAATAAAATTGATAATATTGATAATCCTGATTTTAATCATAAAATTGACTTTGAAACGGATGATGAAATTAGGTCTTTAGCTTTAGCAATAGAAGATATGCGGATTTCTTTAATTAATCAAGAGAAATATCGTAATCAAATGTATCAAAATATCTCACATGATTTTAAAACACCTCTCACCGTTATAAAATCATATATTGAAGCTGTTGAAGATAATGTTGAAACTCCTCAAAATGCTTTAAAAGTTGTCAAACAGCAAACAGAGAAACTTGAACAAAAAGTACACTCACTTCTTTACTTAAATAAACTTGATTACCTAAAAAATTTGAATATTGAAATTGTTCCCGTTGATATGGCTTCTATCATTAATGAAGAAGTTAATAAATTTAAATTCGTTAGAGATTTAAATTATATAGTTGATATTGATAAAAAATCAAAATATTTTGGTACGAAAGAACACTGGGAAACAATTTTCGATAATATATTGTCAAATTTTTGTCGCTATGCAAAAACTACCATAAAAATAACAGCCAAACAAAATAAAATAATTCTCTTCAATGATGGAGAAAAGATTGCTGATGATTTACTTGAAGGAATTTTTACTCCGTTCCGTAAAGGTATCAAAGGCGAATTTGGACTTGGCTTATCTATTGTCAAAAAGACCTTAAATTTAATAGGGTATGATATTATCATTAAAAACCAAAAACGAGGGGTAGTATTTATTATTACCAAAGAAGTTCGCTAATTGAGCTTCTTTTATTTTTGTTAAATTTTAAAAATATATTGCTAAAAATTGTAAAGAAATTCGTCCTTTATTTACAAAAATTTATTAACCGAGTATAATTATAAATAGAGTAGAGGTGTATTATGGCAAAGAGAAAAAGAAAAAAAACTTCATCTAAAAAAGATAATGAATTTATTATACAATTATATGGTGTTATTCTAATAATAGCGGCCATTTTAGGTATGGGTAAATATGGCCCAGTTGGTCGAATGATTGCTTCATTTGGCTTATTTTTAACAGGCTCTATTTATATGCTTTTCTTAGTAACCCTATTTATTATTGGTGGCTACTTAGTAATAAAAAGAAAATGGCCTAACTTCTTTTCAACCAAATTAGTTGGCCTATATATCTTTACAATTGGCTTTTTAATTACTATGCATAGAGAATTTATCTTAGAAAATAACTCTAATATAACTTTAATTTTTAAAGAAACAATTGACCAATTAATAGGCGGTTTTAACAGTATTATGAATAGTGGTTCTCTTGAAGATTGGTTTGCCGTAGGTGGCGGTTTAATTGGCGGAGTATTTGCTATTATGTTTGTAAAACTCTTTTCCTTTGCTGGAATGCAAATAGTATCAATTATTTTAATGATAGCCGGTATTTCTATGTTTACAGGTTTTTCCATCGTTGACTTTATTAAAAATAATTACGATAAAGGTAAAGAAAAACTTCATAATAAGGAAAAAACAACTCCTGAAGATAAAGAGGAGCCTTCAAATAAACACGTAATTATTAGTAATGGTAACGAAGAGGAAGAAGATACAAAACATGTTAAAGTTAGTAGTATAGATGAACTTACTAAGGTATCTCTTAAAGATAATCAACCAACTCCTTCTAGCAGTAAAGAAGATATAAAAGAAGAAATAAAGAATAAACCTTATCAACTTCCACCCCTTAGTCTTTTAAATCAACCCAAAAAGAAATCTAAAGAAACAGATAATTCAAGTATAGAGAAAAATATTGAAAGTTTAGAAAAAGTTCTAAGAGACTTTAAAATCAACGGCAAAGTTGTTGAAGTTCACATCGGTCCAACAGTTGCTCAATATGAATTAGAAATTGCCTCAGGTACTAGAGTAAATAAAATTACTTCTTTAAATAGAGAAATAGCTTTAGCTTTATCTAAAAAAGATGTTCGTATTGAAGCTCCAATTCCTGGTAAAAATACCGTTGGAATAGAGTTCGCCAATGACTCTCCAACACCAGTTAGTTTTTATGAAATTATTAGTAGTAATTTAATGCGTAATGCTCCTGAGAAAAAACTTATGGTTCCACTTGGCAAAAGTATTATGGGTGATATAGGCGTTTGTGAAATAAATAAAATGCCTCATATGTTAATTGCTGGTACTACTGGTTCTGGTAAATCAGTGTGTGTTAATGGTATAATTTGTTCTATCTTAATGCGTGCAAAACCAAATGAAGTAAAACTTGTTATGGTTGATCCAAAAGTAGTTGAATTATCCGTTTACAATGGTATCCCTCATTTATTATGTCCCGTTGTTACAGATCCTAAAAAAGCTTCCATTGCTTTAGCTAAAATGGTGGCCGAAATGGAAAGACGTTATCAAACTTTTAGTGATACCAAAACTAAAAATATTGAGTCCTACAATGATTATGTTGCTAAATGGAATAAGGACCATGCTAATAATGCTTCCGAAGAAAAAGCTAAAATGCCTTATATAGTTGTTATTATTGACGAGTTAGCTGATTTAATGATGGTAGCTGCCAAAGAAGTTGAAGACTCTATTCTTCGAATTACCCAAAAAGCTCGTGCTGCTGGAATTCACTTAGTTGTCGCAACACAAAGACCATCAACTGAAGTAATAACAGGTTTAATTAAAGCTAACATTCCATCACGTATATCTTTTGCTGTCGGTTCTGGAATAGACTCTCGGACCATTTTAGATCAAGTTGGAGCCGAAAAA
>CANRAX010000050.1 GCA_947628635.1 uncultured Bacilli bacterium
TAAAGAACTAATAAATTGTCCTACTTGTGGTAGTGAAGTTGAAGCTGTTAACAAAGTAGTTGAAGTATTAGAAGAAAAAACTGAAGAAATAAAAAAAGAACCAGTACCGATTTCCAAAGCTAATCCGGGTATTATGCGGATTGAAGAAAAATGTATTAAATGTGGTCGCTGTTTAAGTGTTTGTCAAAAACAGGTTGGTATTGTTTATGATTTTTCCAAAGCAAAAAGAGAAGTTTGTTTATCATGTGGTCAATGTATTCTAAACTGTCCCGTTGGGGCTTTGGTTCCTAAATTTACATATAAAAAAGTTCTTGATTATTTACATGATACGAGTAAAGTTGTTGTGGCTTTTACATCACCAGCTGTTAGAGTCGCTTTAGGTGAGGAGTTTCTATCTTTAGAAAATAATGTAGAGAAAAAAATGGTAACAGCCTTAAAAGAATTAGGCTTTAATTACGTTTTTGATACTACTTTTGGAGCCGATTTAACTATTATGGAAGAAGCAAGTGAATTTGTAAAGCGGCTAAAAGAAAAGAAAAATTTGCCTCAATTTAGTAGTTGTTGTCCAGCTTGGGTAAGATATTTAGAAATATATCATCCAAAGTTAATTAATCACTTATCAACTTGTAAGAGTCCTATTGGAATGCAAGGAACTATTATAAAAGAATATTTTAGTGAAATGATTGGCATTAAGAAAGAAGATATTATTGCTGTGGCTGTGACACCTTGTACGGCCAAAAAACGTGAAATTACTCTTTCTAATAACGAAGACACTGATTACGTTATTACAACAACAGAACTTGCTATGATGATTCGTGAAAGTAATATTGACTTTAATAATTTAGAAGACGGTGAATTTGATAGTTTGATGAATAGAGGTAGTGGAGCTGGTGTTATTTTTGGTAGTTCTGGTGGCGTTACTGAAGCTTTAGTAAGAACGGCTTATTATTTCTTAACTGGTCAGTCAGCCCCTAATGAATTTTTAGAATTTACTCCTGTTAGGGGGTTTGAAAACTGTAAAGAAGCCAATATTAAAATTGGTGAAATAAAGTTGAATTTATTGGTTATTCATGGTATGCTAAATATCGAGGACATTTTAAAAGAATTAGAACAAAACGAAACTAAATATGACTTTATTGAAGTTATGAATTGTCCTTCGGGCTGTGTTGGTGGTGGAGGTCAACCTTTAACTGCTATTGCAAAACAAAAAGAAATTGTTACTAAAAGAAGTAGTGGTTTATATAAGGAAGATAGTAGCCTTAATGTAAAAGCAAGTTATCAAAATCCTGATATAATTACACTTTACAATTGCTTTTTAGAACATCCACTCAGCCCTAAAGCTCAAAGTTTGCTTCATACTAGCTATGAAGATCGTAGTGCTATATTAGGAGAATAATCCTTAATATAAATAATAATAAGAAAGAGGTAGAAATTATGGAATTAAAAGGAAGTAAAACAGAACAAAATTTAATGACTGCTTTTGCAGGAGAAAGTCAAGCTAGAAACAAATATACTTATTATGCTAGCAAGGCAAAAAAAGATGGGTATGAACAATTAGCTGCTATCTTTTTAGAAACAGCTGAAAATGAAAAAGAACATGCTAAGTTATGGTTCAAAGAACTTCACGGTGGAGATATTCCTACTACTGAAGAAAATTTACAAGATGCTGCAAATGGTGAAAACTATGAATGGACTGAAATGTATAAAGAGTTTGCTGAAACAGCCAAGGAAGAAGGATTTACTAGATTAGCTTTTCTTTTTGAAAAAGTTGGTGAAATTGAAAAAGAACATGAAAAGAGATATTTGAAGTTATTACAAAATGTAAAAGATGATAGAGTATTCCATAAAGATGGTAATAAAATTTGGGTATGTCGCAACTGTGGTCATGTTTATGAAGGAAAAGACGCTTTAGAAGTATGTCCAGTTTGTAGTCATAAGCAAAGTTTCATGGAATTAAAAGCTGAAAATTATTAAAGGGAATATCCCTTTTTCTTTTTATGTAAAAGAAATTTCTGTATCTAGATTTTCATCACTAATAGCAATATATAATAGTATTGCTCCTGCTATGGTAAATAGAAATGACGAGTAAAGATTTAAAGTAGCTAAGTCTTTACTTTTTTTATTTAAAGAGTTTTTATTATCTAAATAACTTTTATAACTATCATATAAATAATAGATGTAAATTATCATTGCAGCTGAAAAAACAAAAATAAGAGCCTTACGATATTTTTCTTTGTCTTCTTGTAAGTAATATTTAAAATATTTTTCTTCATAAATATTTCCATATATTGATATTCCTATTAAAATAAGACAGATAACCCATATAAAGTTTTCTATTTTTATTTGTTTTATTCTTTCCGTATTTTCTCTCATATTAAAATATATTCTAAAAACTTATTTAATATAATTTTATAGGTGATGTTCTGTGAGTATGATACCTAATGTACATCCACGTGTTTTTTCCGGCAGTGCCGTAGCAGTTGGTTATATTTTAATAGATGATATGACTGCTAATGAACAAAATGCTCTTGGCAACTGGTTAATGCTTATTGCTCAAGTCTTATCAACTAATGCTTTTTATCAACAGGTTCAAGAAGAAAGAGGTAATAAATTAAAAAACAGTACAAATAGTGGTAAAAGCACTAATTATAATGGAAATTATACTAATGTTAATAATGGTAATAACAGTAATAACAGCAATACTAGTAATGAAGTTGATATGTTAAAAAAGATGGTAGAAGCTCTTCAGCAAGAAATAACAAACTTAGAAAGAAAAATATAAATTTAGTAAAAATAATAATTAGTAATATAACTTCATATCCACTTTTAAATTACTCTTTAGCTTGAAAAAAAACTTGCCTTGTGCTATAATATGACCAGTCTGAGGGGTTGGTTTTATGTATAAAACTATATATGATTGGAGTAATAGTAATTTTTCCAGTTTTAGTGAATTTTTAAAAAAATTATATGAATTATCATCAAATTATTATGATTATACTTCTACTGATGATGAAATGACAAAAAGAGTAAATAGGTCTAAAATAAGAAATTTTATTGAAAATCTTGAAAAATATATGTTTTGGCTCATTAAACTAGGTTACGTAACAAAAGCAAATATTTCATTAGTTTTAAAACAACTAACATCTCTTCAACTAATCAGAATAATAGATTCTAAAGAAAGAAACCAAAATAAAAATGTTGTTGGTTATACATCACAGAATATCGTTTCTTTAGCTCCAAATATTAAAGAAAGTGAACACTTTAATTCTAATGAGAGATCATTTCTTTCCTCTACACATGAGTATGGTCATATTATCAATGATAACTGGAGTTCTTATTCAGAAAAAATAGCTTCCAAATTATGGGAAAATACTGAATTGAGAAGAGAAGCTCAAAAGTATAGTTTTAATTCGCCTTATTACTTTTTAAATGGATTAAAATTAATAGATGAAGTTATTACGGAAGATACATCTGAAAATATAACTTATAATGAATTTTCTAAAACAAGACCTTCTAAAAGTTTTAAAGTAAGTGATCGTTTATATCATGATCGAGTTTATTTTTCAAATTTTGACTTTTATGATGAATTTCAAGAAATAGGGGTAAAATTTGCTAAAATGCTGTCTTTTTTAAAATTAAATGATACTTATTCTTATGAAGATGTTTTAGAAAAATTAAGTAAAGCTTCTATGCAAGGAAACTTTTTAAACAAATTATTAGATGAATTTTTACATCACAATTTGAAAGATTATTACATTATTATTTGTGCCATGGGAGTTATCAAAGATGCTTTTTATGAAAAAGGACAATTAAATCTATTTTCTAATTCTATGAAAAAAAGTTATAATAGTTTTCAAATTTTTAATAAGTTAACCACTTCTCATTTAAATGAAAATAAAAAAATATATGTTAAAAAATAATATTTCTAAAAAAGGAGCATTTATGAAAAAGGCTTTTAAATTAACACTTGTTATATTATGTATGATAACTATCTTTTGGTTTTCTAGTGATAAAGAAGCTGAAACTACTAAAAAAAGTTCTTACATAGTTAATATAATTCAATTAATTACTAAAAAAGATTATAGTTCATCTGAACTAGATACTATTACATTCATAGTAAGAAAAGTAGCTCATTTCACTATCTATTTTCTTTTAGGATTTTTATTAATAAATTTATTTAGAGAATATTGTTATATAGATAAAAGAATATTTTTAATTTTAATTCTTCTTTGTATGTTATATGCATGTAGTGATGAAATTCATCAATTATTTGTACCAGGTCGAAGTGGTGAAATAAGGGATGTTTTCATTGATACAATTGGTTCGACATTGGGACTTGCTTTTTATAAAAAAATTTTAATTAATTTGACAAAATAAGACATATAATCTTTTAAGGAGTTATATGTCTTTTTCAACTTCTAAAACAGTTTGCTGCAGCAAGAGTATAATTAAAATAAAAAGTATATAAGTAATACCTATATACTATCTTCTTTTCATATCAACAATTCGCTCATTAATTATTTTAGCTTGTGGAACTTGCTTACTACCATCATTCATCTTTGCATAAGCATAAGCCATTGCGTCAACTTCTTTATTTACCATTATGGCAGTCCAAGGATGTATTTCATCATCTTTTACTAATCTAGGATTAATTTCATCAATATAATGATAAGTTCCATCTTCGGGAACATATTTTAAATTGTGTTTACTTAACATATTTTCAAAAACATTATCAATACTATAACCATTTGCTAATAATTCACTATATTTATCTGTCAATTCTAAAAATTCCTTTAATTTTTTCATTTCACAATTATGTTTTTGCGTTTTAAATCTTTCATATAATTCTCTCATAGTAAATCTTTTATCATAATCATTTCTTTGTGCAATATAGTTAACAAAATCTAGTAATACAATAGCTCCATCATTAGGATCAAATTCTTTATTACAATCATTCATATAATCGTTTCTTAAAACTGAGTCAACCATATTTTCATTAAACATGTAAAAAGCACAATGATTAGCTGCAACTGTTAATAAACATTGAGGACTAACTGAAATTTTTTCAGACTTTTGTGAATACAAATCATTTGTATATAAAGCATAATCTATCCAACCTTGCAAGCCTATATAATTGATGGCATCAACTAGGACAGCATCTCTTACATTTTTGTCAATATTAGAAGTAATTCTATCATTTTCCTTTACATAATTTTTAGCATATTGCTCAAGACTAGAACAAATCATAGCTGCTGAATAAGGACCTCTTCCATCCTCAGAATGATATTCTATAAATTCTTTACTCATTTCAAAACTACCCCCTCGTAATTCGTAAATTGGATAAATTATAAACTAAAATGTCAAAAATGTCAAGTTTTTCCGTGAATTAGTGTAATCATTTTGTGACAGTTTTTCCGTGAATTAGTACTTTTCGAAATTTGACGCATTTAACTAGATATTGAAAATTATTAAAAAATACTAAAAAATAGTCTAGTTAAAGATTTCTTATTAGTATGATTAATACAATATTGAAACTTGCTTTTTACAAAAAAAATTAATTAATTCGACAAAATAAGACATATAATCTATTAGGTGATAATATGTTTTTTATTCAATTTTTAAAAGAATTTTTTTGCTTTACTGGTAGTTACTCTAATGAAGTTTTTCCTGAACCTCTAACTAGTGAGGAAGAAGAAAAATGTATAAAATTAAAAATGCAAGGTGATAAAGAAGCTAGAAATAAACTTATTGAGCATAATTTGAGATTAGTTGCCCATATTGTAAAAAAATTTGAAACAAAATATGTTGATAATGATGATTTAATTAGCATAGGTACAATTGGTTTAATAAAAGGAGTAGACACATTCTCTCCAGATAGAGGTGTAAAAATAACAACCTATTGTGCTCGTTGTATCGAAAATGAAGTTTTGATGTTCTTTCGAAGTAACAACAAATATGCCAAAGATATTTCCATAAATGAGTCAATTGGTTTTGACAAAGATGGTAATGAAATAGCGATTATTGATGTCTTAAAAGCTCCTAAACCTGATTTTACTATGGATATTGATATGAAAGATAATATTAATCTTCTAAAAGAATATATGAATGTTTTAACTAAAAGAGAAAAAGATATTTTAATAAAAAGATATGGTCTTTTAAATAATGAAGAAGAAACCCAAAAAACAATTTCCAAAAAATTAGGTATATCTCGTAGTTATGTGTCAAGAATAGAAAAGAGAGCTTTAACAAAAATTTTACGAGAATTTATTAGAAATAACAAATTTTAAAGCTCTAAAATATATTAAATAAATATGTAAACTACATTTTTAATGATATAGACAAAATATTAAATAATAGCTATAATAAAAGTGGTTTAAGGATTAGTGAGAGTGGTATTTATGGGAGTAAAAAAAGATACTACAAGAATTAAGAAAAAAAAGTTAAAGCAATCTGCTAAGAAAAATTTTATATTTTGGAGTCTAATACTCGTTTTATGTTTGGTTGCTTTTTTTATATTTGAATTTATGCTTTTACCCCAAATAAAATTGAAAGGTAAAACAACTGTTGTTATAAATTATAAAGAAAAATACAAAGAAAATGGTTATTCAGCTTCTTTTTTAGGTGACGATATTTCTAATGATGTTAAAATAAGTGGTAAAGTTAATTCTAAGAAATTAGGTACTTATGAAATTACTTATACTGTTAAGGCAGGTGTTTTTAAAAGAAAAGTTATTCGTAAAATTGTTGTTAAAGATACAGAAGCTCCAAATATTAATTTAGTAAGTACAGATGATATTTATGTTTGTCCAAATGAAGAATATAAAGATGAAGAGTATAAAGCTATTGATAATTATGATGGCGATATAACTAAAAAAGTTAAAGTAAAAAAAGATACTGATAAAATAACTTATACGGTAACAGATAAAGCTGGTAATGAAAAAACTGTTAGTCGAAAAATTATTTATAAAGATATAGAAAAACCAGAAATAAAATTAGAAGGAAATGATATAGTTTATCTTTTTGAGGGAGATAATTTTATCGATCCTGGTTATAATGCCACAGATAATTGTGATAAAAATATAAATAAAAATGTAAAAGTTGAGGGAAGTGTCAATAAAGATATTGGTGAATATACTTTAAAATATAGTGTTAAAGATAAAGCTGATAACACTACAACAGTAGAAAGAAAAGTAATTGTTTCAGAACGTAGTAAAAATGGAAGTGTTTATTTAACTTTTGATGATGGACCTAAACAAGGGACAACGAATGTTATATTAGATATTTTAAAAGAAGAAGGCATTCAAGCTACTTTCTTTGTGACAAATGGTGGTCCAGATGAGCTTATAAAAAGGATGTATGATGAAGGTCATACAGTAGCTCTTCACACAGCTAGTCATAATTATGCAATTGTTTATGCTTCTGTTGATTCTTATTTCAATGACTTATATTCTGTTCAGGAACGTGTTAAAAGAATTACTGGTTATTCCTCTAAAATAATTCGTTTTCCGGGAGGTTCTAGTAATACTGTAAGTAGAAGATATCAACCAGGGATAATGAGTACCTTGACAAAAGAAGTTATAAATAGAGGTTTTAGATATTTTGATTGGAATATATCCTCAGGTGATGCTGAACCTGGAAATCATAGTGCCAGTGAAATTGCCAATAATGTTATTAATAGTCTTTCTAAAAATAGGGCTAATGTTGTTTTAATGCATGATATTAAAACTTATACAAGAGATGCTTTAAGAGATATTATTCACTATGGAAAAAATAATGGCTATCACTTTGAAAAGATTACTATGTCCACAGATATGGTTACTCAAAGAGTAAATAATTAGACAATTAAGAAGTTTTTATATATAATATTAAATAGGTGATTTTTAATGGGTAGTTTTAAACCAACAATGTATAAAAAAAATATTTTTGAAATCAACTATGAAAAACTAAAAGATATGGGAATAACTTGTTTAATCTTTGACTTAGATAATACATTAGGTTTAATTGAAAATGAAAGATGTCCTCTAAAAACTAAAAAATTAATAAAAAAGTTACAAGATGAATTTCTTATTTTAATTAGTTCTAACAATACCAAAAAAAGAATAACCCCTTATTTACAAGACTTAGGTATCGGTGGTGTTTCTTTTAGTTTTAAGCCTTTAACTTTTGGTCTTAGTAGAATTAAGAAAGATTATAATTTAAAGAAAAAAGAAATGGCTATGATAGGTGATCAAATTGTAACTGATATTTTAGCTGGAAATAGATTTCATATTACTACGGTTTTAGTTGATCCTTTAGGAGAAAAGGATTTAAAAATTACAGGTTTAAATAGAAAAATTGAAGCAAAAATTTTACAAAAATATGAAAAACGAGGTTTATTGGAGCGTGGAAAATATTATGACTGAAAAAAGGTGTAAAGGTTGTGGTGTTTTACTGCAAGATGAAAATGTTTTGCAAGAAGGGTATACCACTTCTTTAGAAAATGATATTTGTCAAAGATGTTTTCGCATGAAAAATTATGGTGAATATCAAGTTGTGACGAAGTCTAATGAAGAATACTTAAAAATTTTAAAAACAGTTGGAGAAACTAAAGATTTAGTTTTATATGTTACTGATTTACTTAATTTAGAAAAAAATCTAGAACAAATTAGAAGTATAATTCCTAATAAAATGCTTTTAGTTTTGAATAAAGTAGATGTCTTACCAAAATCAGTAAAAGAAGATAAATTGATTAGATATTTAGCTGACAAAAATATTATTTTTGAAGAGGTTATTGTAATTAGTGCTAATAAAAATTATAATATCGACTATTTATTAAAAAGAATAAAATTTTATCAAACTTCTAAAAATGTTTATGTTGTTGGTCATACCAATGCTGGTAAAAGTAGTTTAATAAATAAGTTAGTCAAGAACTATTCAGAAAATAATTCGGATTTAACTATGTCACCTTTACCTTCAACAACTTTAAATATGGTAAAAATTCCTTTAAATGATTATTTAACTTTAATTGATACACCTGGTCTAGTAGAAAGTGGTTCACTTTTAAATCACATTGATCCTAAAATGGTTAAAAAGATATCTCCAACAAAGGAAATAAAACCTCGTACATATCAACTTCGTAAAAATCAATCTTTAATTATTGAAAA
>CANRAX010000051.1 GCA_947628635.1 uncultured Bacilli bacterium
ACCTCATTATATTGCGGTTTTTAAATGTGAAGTTAACAACACATATTTTATTAATTGTTAAATTTAAAAATATTGATAATTAGTAAATTTTATTCTTTTGCAATAAGTCTTTTATTTAGTTCTTTTCCAGATGTATACAGTTATATAAGAATTCTCGACACTAAATGAAGTATTTGAACCTGTATATTCTGTATTTGAAGCTGTTGTTGTTACTTCATGGGTATGATTTCCACTATTGTTAGTGGAAGTACCTGTTGTCGATAAATAATTACCTTCTGTTGAATCTTGTACAGGATAAATGAATCCTGTTCCTTGGGCTCTAAATTTTACTCCTCCTAATACTCCACCCCACGCTAATGTATACCCTGTTAAACCATGTGCATGGAGTCCAGCTTCTTTTGCGGTTCCTTGTAAACTTGGTATAGCGTGTCTATGACTTGGTAAATTTTCCGCTGTTAAAGTAACGGTATTTGAACCTCCTGTTGTTCCAGCGGTTCCACTACTTATTCCTTTTAAGACTCTTCCGCTTCCATAATTTTCCCATATGCCACCTAAAAATGATGAGGGGTTGGTACTATTATAACTTATATATATGCTTCCTACGGGATAAATTTTATTAATAATAGTTGTTTGTAATGTTGTTAATTGATTATTAAATTTGGTACATGTTCCATCTATGGCGGCTTGAACATTATTTACAGCCAATCCAGAACTTGTTTTATCATAATAAACATCTTCACTATTTATTAAAGTTTGGGCCAACACATATGAGGATGTAATTGATATTGCTATTCCCATTATAAAACTTATTATTATTGCTAGATAGATTTTTTTATTCTTCATATTATTACACTCTTTCTATATTTATATATATCCATTTGGGTATCTTTAATATAATTATATATCTATTCGGATATAAAATCAATATGTTTAATTAGATATATGTAAAAATATAATTGAGGTGTATTTATGTATAGATTAAAAGACTTAAGAGAAGATAAAGATCTATTACAAAAAGATGTTGCTGATATTTTAAATACTACTCAAAATCAATATAGTAGATATGAAACAGGTATAAGATATATACCAATATATCATTTGGAAACATTAGCAAAATTTTATAATACTAGTATAGATTATATTGTTGGTCTTACAAATGTTAAAGAACCATATCCAAGAAAAAAATAAAAGAACTATTGCAGTCCTTTTATTTTTTTATTAATTTAAACTTTACGAGATTGAATTTCAGCTATCTTTTCAAAAACTTCTTTAGCATTATCTTCATTTATTTCCGTAAAACCTAATTCTTTTAAAGCTTGTACTTTTACAGTATTAAGTTCTTGAGTACGAGAAAGTTTTTCTTCTTTCTTTTGCTCAATATTTTGAACAAATCTTTTATGCGATTCGCTTAATTTATTCTTAGAAGCTCCTCCATTATTATAAAGAGTCATCGCACTAAAAATAATACTTTCAAAAATAAATTGTTTATCTTTATTAAAATTAAATTCCATTGGATCTGTAAAGCCCAAAGATTTAGACATATATGCTAAAATATACTTTAATTCTTCCGTAGTCTCCATTGATTGTAGGAAGTGATATAAATAAAGAAAAGTATTATATGACTCTTTTGTTTTGTCATTAGCAAGTTTTTCTTTTAGAATATTTATAATATCTGATAAAAGTTCTTGTTCTTTTTTATTGAAACCTTTTAAGTCTGCTAAAACTTCCTTATTAGATGTATCCTTTACTCCTTCATTTAATCTGTTTTCTACTTCGATAATATATTCGCCAGTTACTTTAACATTAGCAAGATCATTAATATTATCAATATTTAATAAACTTAGTAGTTTAGCTGATTTTTCTTTAGGCCAATCATTAATATCATCAATAGCAAGATAATTATATAACATTTGTCTTGATACTCCTAAGTATTTAGCTAAACGCACTTTGCTTATTCCTAGTTCGGCTAGTTTTTTGTTTAAATCTTTCATGATTACCCTCCTAACATAATTATAGTTAATTGGGTGTAAATAATCAAGTGTAAATTGACAGTTTTTATGAAAAATTTTAAAAGTATATGATTTTAATAAGTAAAGGGATTAAAAAAGTTTCAATAATACTTGATAATAATGCTAATACTAAAGTGATTATAAGTATTTTAATATATCTTTTAACAATAACTCTTCTATTATAATCTTTCTTGCCAAAAAAGTAGTTAAAAAGCATTAAAGAAAAACTTATAGCGTAATAAGTTAAAAAGAAACAAGTAATTAAGTTAATCAATAAAGGAATACTATAAATAATCGCAAATAGAAGTCCTTTTAAACCTAAATTGTATATTATACTAGTAAAAGTAAAACTTAAAAGAAAACATTTAAAAATATATATTAAAAAGATAAAAATTATACCAATTAGTGATATGCCTAACAGCCATATTAATAGATTACTTAAAACATTACTAGTAGCTGTTTTTATAAGTGTCGTTTCATATTTTAAAGTTCCATTTTTAATAGCATTAAGATAATTATTGGTATTTTCTTTAATTAAAAGCTTATTATCATTATTTAAAATAGTGATATAGAAAAAACCAAGTAAGAAAAATACAACACTTAGTATTAAAAGAAGAGTAAGTAATTTATTAATTTTTAATTTTTGTAATTTTTTTTTCATATCATCACCTACTCTATCATATTATTTGAATATTTATATTATACTTTAAAGTAATTTACTTTTTATGACAAATATTTTATAATTATGTTAGAGGTGAATAATTTTGAGTGACAAAGTAATAAAGGTAGTAGCAATTATAATGGTAATTGCGATGATAGCTGGTTTTTTAAGTGTTTTATTATTTATATAATAAGAAAAAGAAAGCAAAATTATGATGATGAGTTGCTTTCTTTATTTATATATCCTTCGATTTCAGGAATTATTTCTTGTAAATTTTCGGCATCAAAATTATATTTATTGACAATATCATTGATACGTTTATTATCCTTAGCAAGATAGAGCATTAATAAGCCCGCTATACGATTTTTTGTATATTCATTTAAAGAGGCAATATCTTTTCTGGCAATTTTATATTTACGAGCTATATCTAAAACTGGTCCATAACCATATAAATAATTAGTTAATGAATTGCTTATTAAATTAACATCTTTATTTTTGTCAGTAATATGAATTTTTGTCCAAATTTTCATTAATAACACTTCCCTTATGGCTTAATATAATAACATAAAGGAGCAAAAAAAGAAAGCCTTTAAAAGACTTTATTTTAGATAGGAATTATTTTCCATTTCATATTTTAAAGTAGTCTCTTCATTATGACCAGGGTATATTTTAATTTCAGCTGGATAAGCTAAAATTTTCTTAATACTTTCTTTCATTTCTACTTCATTTCCACCAGGTAAATCGGTACGACCAATACTTTCTTTAAAAATAAAATCACCATCAAAAAGAACTTTTTCATCTTCAAAATAAAAACTGACAGAGTCTTTTGAATGACCAGGTGTATAAAGACATTTAAATTTAAAACTGCCAATAGTATATTCTTTTTCTTCTAGATTGCTTTTCTTAAAAATCTTAATACTTCTTTTAGTTAAGAAATTACGTAGTGCTCCAATGTGGTCAAAATGCGAATGTGTAATTAAAACACCTAATACTTTTGCCTCTCCTATTTGTTCTTTAATTTTAGGAAAATCATCGCCAGGATCAACAACTAAACATTCTTTACCATTAATTAATATATAACAATTTTCATCTAAATAACCTGTAATAACTTTTTTAATATTCATATTTTAACACCTACTTAATATTTTTCTATATATTCTTTATTTATATAAATATAATTATAATTTGTATCTAATTTAAAAGTGTATTGATATGTTCCACTCTTTAATTGTTCTGGAACTTGAGCATTTTGATTACCAATATATTTAACTTCTTCTGTTAAAGTAATATAATTACCATAGCTTTTAGCAGAAACTAATTTTTTATTAGCAGAAAAGATTGTTGCGGATTGTTCTTCACAGTAACCCTTTACATATTCGCCTCTTTGTTCAATATATTGATAGCCTCCCATACAATTTTTACCGATTTGAACGTTGCCATCAGGAATATTAGCGTTTTCTCCAAATAATTTTTTCAACTCCAATTGCATTGTTTCTTCTTTAAAAGCCATTGGTGTAAAAGTTGCTGTCTCAGGACAAGTGTAAGGCTCCATGGCAGTTTTACTAAAAAGATTACAGTTTGATTCGTATATTTTATCTTCAGCTATTTGACGATATGCTAAGTATAGTTTCATAGCATTGTCAAAATTAACGGAAGCCAAATCTTCTCTTATATTAGTTTTAACTTTACTATATAAATCTTGAACTATTGTTGAATTTAAGTCTAAATCTGTTTCTTCCTTATAACCAACTGGACTACATTCAAAGTTTAATCTAGCAACATCAGCTTTATTTTTTTGCACTAAATAGAAAATAGCGCCTATTAATAAAAGAATTACAATTATTAAAAATGGAAGAAGATTAACTTTCTTCTTAGGAACTTCTTTAGGTGCTTGTTCTGTTGCTTTTTGAGCAATAATACCTATTGGTTGTCCGTTAACAATTTGTGTTGTTGGCACAGTAACACTTTGCGTTATAACTGGTTGAGTTTGTGGCTGTTGTATGTGCGTATCTACTTTACTATTTGGTGTAAAAGTATTTTGTTGCGGACTAGTTACTGTTTGCTGAGTATTTTTTTGTTGATTATTATTTTGTGCAACCCCATTATTCATTCTTCTCACCTATCCTACTCTACTATATAAATTTTAATATATTTTTCTTATTTTTACAAGAGTAAAAGAAAAAGAAGATAAATTATTCTTCTTCTGTTTGAAATTGAGAATTGTAAAGGTTTGCATAAAAGCCATTCTTCTTTAATAATTCATTATGTGTACCTTGTTCAACAATATCTCCTTCATTTAAAACTAATATTAAATCAGCATTTCTTATAGTAGATAATCGATGGGCAATTATAAAACTAGTTCGACCTTCCATTAATTTATCCATAGCTTCTTGGATTAATAGTTCTGTTCTAGTATCAACACTACTTGTAGCTTCATCGAGTATTAAAATTTTTGGATTTGCTAAAATGACACGTGCTATTGTCAAAAGTTGTTTTTGACCACCAGAAATGTTATCAGCTTCCTCATTTATTAGCATATCATAACCATCTGGTAGTGTTTTTATAAAATGATCTACACTGGCTGTTTTACATGCTTGTCTTACTTCATCATTGGTAGCGTCCAATTTACCATATTTTATATTATCTCTAACAGTTCCACTAAATAACCAAGTATCTTGCAACACCATACCAAATAATTTTCTAATTTCGTGACGATCGAAATCATTTAAATTTTTGCCATCTATTAAAATTTTTCCAGAATTTAACTCATAAAAGTGCATTAGTAATTTAACAATCGTTGTTTTGCCAGCTCCGGTTGGACCAACTATGGCTATTTTTTGTCCATCCTTAATCTTAGCTGAAAAGTTTTTAATAATAATTTTATCATCATTATAGCCAAATTTAACATTGCAAAATTCGATATTGCCTTTTAAGTTCTCTACTGCCAAAGCATGTTTAGGAGTTATTTGTTCTTCTTCAATGGCTAAGAAAGCAAAGACACGTTCACTGGCAGCAATAGCTGATTGAATGTTAGCCATAACTTGAGATAATTGATTAATTTGTTGAGTAAAATTACGTACATATTGAGTGAATGATTGGATATCTCCTACTTTGATTTTATCTAGAATAACCATATAGCCACCAAGTATTGATATAACTACGTATCCAAGATTACCAATAAATTGCATAATTGGGTGCATAGAAGTACCTAAGAATTGACTTTTCCAAGCACTTTGATAAAGTGTTTGATTTAATTCTTTAAATTTCTTAGTAGCATTTTCTTCACCATTAAAGGCTTTAACAATATCATGGCCACCATATATTTCTTCGACATGACCATTCATATGACCAAGATAATTTTGTTGCATAACGAAAAATTTTTGACTCTTTTTGATTATTTTATTTAAAATAAACATACAAAATGGTATTATTAGTAAAGCTGTAATTGTCATAGGTATATTAATAGATATCATCATAATTAAAACACCAATAATTGTTGCGATACCAGTAACAATAGAAGTTACGGATTGATTAAGACATTGTGTTAAAACATCTATATCATTAGTTACAATTGATAACACTTCACCGTGGGTCTTACTATCAAAGTATTTCATAGGTATTTTATTTATTTTGCTACTTAATTCATTTCTTAATTTATAGGATATATCATTAGAAATACCTGTCATTATTATTCCTTGAATTGCTGAGAATAAGGAACTAATAACATATAAAATGACTAAAACTAAAGTGGTTTTTTCTATATAAGTAAAGTTTATTCCACCAGTATTAGTTATTTTTTTCATTAAGCCATTGAATATTTCTGTCGTGATGTTACCCATAATTTTAGGACCTATTATTAAGAAAACAGTTGAAGCTATTGCAAAAAGAATGACAAAGAAGATTTGTATCTTGTAATTTTTTAAATATGAAAGTAACGTAAAAAGAGTACCTTTAAAATCCTTAGCTTTTTCTGTTGGTACATTGCGATTAGGTCTAGGCATTTTCTAATTCCTCCTCACTTAGCTGTGATAAAGCTATTTCTTTATATACTTGGCAATTTTTAAGTAAATCTTTATGTTTACCAATTCCAACAACTTCTCCTTCATGTAGAACAACAATTTTGTCAGCATGCATAATAGTTGAAATTCTTTGAGCAACTATTAGAACTGTTTTATTTTTAGTTATTTTGGCTAAATCTTTTCGTAATTTGGCGTCTGTTTTATAATCAAGAGCTGAAAATGAGTCATCAAAAATATAAATGTCCGGATTTTTAGCAATGGCTCTGGCAATAGATAGTCTTTGTTTTTGACCGCCAGAAACATTAGTTCCACCTTGAGCTATTTGATAATTTTCTTGATCAGTTAACTTAGAAACAAATTCTTTTGCTTGAGAAATACTAAGAGCTTTTTCGATATCTTCATCAGTTATATTTTTGTTTCCATATCGAATGTTTTCTTTAATGGAACCGGTAAATAATATTCCTTTTTGAGGAACATAACCAATCTTTTCTCGAAGTTGTTTAATATCGACATCTTTTATGTTAACGTCATCAATTAATATTTCTCCTCCTGTTACATCATAAAAGCGCGGAATTAAGTTTATTAAAGTAGATTTTCCAGAACCGGTTGAGCCTATGAAAGCAGTTGTTTCACCAGGGTTAGCAACCAAACTAATATCTGTTATAACATCATAATCGGCGTCCGGATAACGGAATGAGACATTTTTAAATTCCACTTGGCCTGTTTTAGTTTTAGAAAAATCTTTTGGTTCTTCAGTATCGATGATAGTATTTTTTGTTTCTAAAACTTCTATTACTCTTTTAGCGGAAACATTAGCACGTGGTAACATGATTGACATCATTGAAATCATTAGAAAAGCCATAATTATTTGCATAGTATATTGAATATATGCTAGGATATCCCCTACTTGCATAGAACCATTATCAACGCCTTTGGCACCACTATAAACAATTGCTAAACAAACAAAATTCATAACAAGCATCATAATTGGCATCATAAAGCTCATAGTACGATTAATAAATATATTTATCTTTGTTAAATCTTTGTTAGCTTTTTCAAATCTTTCTTCTTCATGTTTTTCATTAGAAAAAGCTCTGATAACAGGTAAACCTGTAAGAATTTCTCTAGTTACTAAGTTTAACTTATCAATTAATTTTTGAACTTTTGTAAATTTAGGCATTGCGATAGCAAATAAGGTAATAACAATAACTAAAATTGCAACAACAGCTAAGCCAATTATATAAGTCATTGATGAATTAGTGTTAAGGGCTTTAATAACACCGCCTATTCCGATAATAGGTGCATAAATAACTACTCTAAAGAGAAAAACTATGACCATTTGAATTTGTTGGATATCATTGGTAGTTCTAGTTATTAAAGACGCAGCTCCAAATTTTTTCATTTCATTTTTAGAGAAAGAAACAACTTTTTTGAAAACTTTTTCGCGAAGATTTTTTGCTAATCTTCCTGCCATTCTAGCTCCAATAAACACAGTTAAAAGACCAGAAAACATTGCTACAAGAGCTATTAAAATCATAATTGAACCAACTTTTAAGATATAGTTAATTTGTAATTTATCAAGATTAACATTAATTCGTTCATATTCACTTTTTATAAAATTGATAGCCATTTGATTAATGATTGTATCAGGATAGTCTTTAAATTTTTTATCAATTTCTTTAAACATAGTCTGTTTTTGAGCTTCAGGCGTGTTTTCTAAAATAGTAAAAATATCCATACCTTCAGGAATGTTTACATATTTATTTAGATTATTATCTTTACTACTAAAGAAATATACTAAAGTCATTGGTTTTGCCAAAACAGAACTAATTTTTTCTTTATTGGCATTTTTCTTTAATTTGTATATATTTTCACTTTTGTATATATCTTCTTTTTGATAATTTTCTAAAATGTAGTTTTTATCTTTTTCGGATAGGAAAAGATTAATTTTATCAAGGGATTTTTGTCCTATTTTTTCAATACTAGCATTTTCAATTCCATTTTGTTGTACACCAATATTTATAATTTTAGATGTATATTCTGGTAAAGTTAAATCAAGATAAGCTTGAATAATTAATAAAAATATTATTGCTATTACGGAAAGAACTTCTTTTTTTAAATATTTAAAAATCTTTAGCATTTTTTATCCTCCTTACATATTCCATAAAATATTATGTTTAATTTTAATAAATATTTATCTTTAACTTTTTCTAAATCATTTGTTTTAGAATATTCATCTAAAGCAAAGAAAAGATTATGTGAGATAAA
>CANRAX010000052.1 GCA_947628635.1 uncultured Bacilli bacterium
CACGTAAAGAATTATTACGCGAAAAACTCGAACGTTTAAAAGGACTAAAACCCTAAATATCTTTAAGTTCTTTATATACATTATCTTTAATATGAATAATTTTTTTGGGTTTTATTTTAAAAAGTTTCATTACTTTATTAGATTTTTCAATATTTAAAACAAGAGCCTTTACATCACTATAGTAAAGTTTCTTTTTTGTTTTTGCAGGCAATTTTTTATAAGCGTCTTTTAAACTAACTTCTTGACTTTTATAATATTTATAATCATAATTAATACCATTTTCATCTTTTTTAGGAATTATTTCTTTTAAATATATTGTATATTTTCTATTTTCGTATTGTACTCCAATACTTTCTATAATAGCTAAATTATTTAATTCTACATATTCTGGTATTCTAAAAATTACAGCTCCAATTACAATAATGATAATAATTAAAATCCTCTTCACTTATATTTCCCCCTAACTATATTTTTTGTCAAAATAGAATTTCTTCTTCTAATTCGCTTATTAATTTTTACAACTGAATCATTTATTTCATTTTCATCTACACTTATATAATGATATCCAAATAAACGTAAACTTATAATTTTATAAAACATAATTATACTTCCAACAACAACTCCATATATTCCAAAAATTGTTCCTAAAATAAGTAAAAATATCTTATAATTTCTAAGGGCATTAACTAATTCTAAAGATGTAAATATTAAGGCCGCTATGGATGAAATAGCAATAACAATAATCATAATAGGGGACACTATTCCTGCCGCTACCGCAGCGTCTCCTAAAATCAAACCTCCCAAAATAGAAACAGCTGAACCACTTGTTGAAGACATTCTAACATCCGATTCTCGCAAAATTTCAAAACATATAATCATAAAAAGAGCTTCAATATAAGCAGGAAAAGGGACAAAAGTTCGTCCGGCTTTTAGCATTAAAAGTAAAGGTAAGGGTACTAAGTTATAATTTCTAGTCGTAACTGCTATATAAATAGCTGGAGTAAATACAGCAATAATGAAAGCAAAAACACGTATAATTCTAATAAAAGTAGCATTACTAGGTTTCTGGTAGTAATCATCAACTGTATGGAAAAAATCTAAAAAGAAACTTGGCAATATAAGCGTATAAGGACTCATATCAACTAAAATAACAATCTTGCCTTCCAGCAAAGCCATAGCGCTCTTATCAGGCCTTTCACTCATCATTATAGTAGGGAAAAAACTATGCCTACCTTCCAAAGCAAACTTCAAATAACTAGAATCAATTATCCCATCAATATCAATCTGTTCTAAAATTTTGCTTATCTTTTTTACTAAGTTTTTATCAGCAATATTTTCCATATACATAATAGCTACTTTTGTTAAAGTACTACGTCCTATAAGCAATGACTTAGCTTGTAAATCACAAGATTTAATCCTTCTTCTAATAAGACCTAAATTTGTATTAAAGTTCTCACAAAAACTATCTTTTGGTCCATTAATTGATAATTCACTTTCAATAGTTGTAACTCCTCTATCTAAAAAGGCCTTAAACTCACTAGCATAAATTAAATTATCAACGATTATAATTAAAAATCCTTGATTAACATAATCCAATATTTCTTCTTTTTTTATAATTTTTATATTAGTATTAGGTAGAATTTCTCCTAATTTTTTTAAATTCTTCTTTTTTAGTAAAATCAATTGTCTTAAGATAAAATCATTAATACCAGTACCATTAGTTAATACTTCATTAAAAAAAACATGTACTATCTTACCATCAACTAATACATCTTTAAATATATAATCTTCTGAATATCCAACTTGTCTTTTCAACTCATCTATAAGCATATTCTTCACCATTATTATTATGTAAAGGATTTTTTCTAATATGTAAAAAACAATACAAAATATGTTATAATCAAATAAAGGAATTAATCTAAAAATAGTTGGTTTTTATGACTATATATACTAAAAAAGAAATGTGTGATTTATATGAAAGTAAAGGTAGAAAAACTTGATAATTTTGGACGAGGTATAGCCCATTTAAATGAAAAGATTGTTTTTATTGAAAATGCTTTAGTAGGTGAAGAAGTTGATATAGAAATAAAAAAAGAAACCAAAAAAATTATAGAAGGAAAAGTTCTTGATTATCACTCAACATCTCCTAAAAGAATAAAAACTCTTTGTCCTCATTATTATGTTTGTGGTGGTTGCCATCTTGAACATCTTTCATTAGTTGAAGAAAATAAATTTAAAGAAGCTAAAATAAAAGATATTTTAAAAAAATTTGCTGACGTCACTATACCCATAAATAATATAATAGCGAAAAATGCTTACTTTTATCGTAATAAAATAACACTTCATGTTAAGAATAAAAAAATAGGTTATTATCAAGATAAAACAAATGAATTAACTGAAATTTCTAATTGTCCATTAGCTAATTCAAAAATAAATAATTTGCTAGAACCATTAAAAACTTTAGCCCGTGATAATGACATTGAAAAGATAGTAATTCGTAGTAGTAATGATGAAAAGCAAATTTTACTTAATTTAACGGGACATATTCCTAATTATAAAAGTATTTTACCTCTAGTAGATGTTTTAATTATTAATGATAAAGTTCTAACCAAAAAGTCTTTTATAAATACCAATATAGGTTCAAAACAATACCAAATATCTGCAAATTCCTTTTTTCAAGTTAACAAAGAACTTACTAAAAATCTTTATGATGAAATTTTAGCTATTGTAAAAGAAAATAAATATATTAAAGCTCTTGATTTATATTGTGGTACTGGTTCAATTGGTCTTTACTTAACAGATTACATTAAAGAAATTATAGGAATTGATTATTCAAAATCAAATATAATTGACGCTAATAAGAACAAACTTCTCAATAATTCTCAAAATATTAAATTTATTTGTGCTAAAGTAGAAGATGTTATTACTAATTACTCAAATATTGATTTAATAATAGTTGATCCACCTCGAGCTGGCTTAGATAAAAAAACTATAAAAACAATTAATACAATCGAACCTCAAAGTATAATTTATGTTTCTTGTGATGTAGTAACACTGGCTCGAGATTTAAAAATCTTAAAAGAAAAGTATTACATAAAAAGTATTAAACCTTTTAATATGTTTCCAAGAACTTATCATGTTGAATGTATATGTCATCTAATTTTACAAGAAAATTAATTCTCATTTAAAGAAATAATTATTCATGATTAGCCTTAAACTAAATAATTATTTTAAAAGTTATTTCTAATCAGAAAAAAGTCTGTTATAATAGTTATGATAATAAAAAGAGGGATATTAATGAAAAAATTACTAAGAATAGTTTATAGAATATTTTTAATAGTTATTATAATAGGTCTTATTACTGGTGTAATTGACTATCTCCAGTTAAAAAACAATGATTTTCCATTATTTGCTTTAAGAAGTTATGAAGCAAAATCAAAAAAAGAAACTTTTCGGGGTCTTTTTTACAAAGCAACTAGAACTGTAACTATTTCTCAAAATGAGGCTATTTATTCATCTAAAGATATTAAATTTATTTTTTTCGTTTTTAACATACCACTAAATAGAAATTCATCAATTACCAATCAAACATTTTATCTAGAAACTACTGAAGAAAAATCTTGTCAACCAGCTAAACTTTTGTTTTTCAATGGTGACACAAAAGTTTATACTTATTGTTTAGATACAATAAATATCCTTGATAATAATCAAAAATTTACTTTAGAAGAATATTTAAATAAAGATATTTCTATAATTAATAAAATAATTAATAATTTATTCATAAGTAAAAATGACAATTATTTGACACAATACATTGATAAAGAAGAAAAACATTTTACCAATAAAGGACTTTCTATTATTCAATGTCATAAAGCTGATAATAATGATATTTATTTAGGACCTAGAGCTATGGAATTCCAAGATGATTTTTGTACTAATAAAGATGATATACCTAAAGACAAAAATACTGTTTCTTCTGAAGAGAGTATTCCTTCTGCTGAAGAAAATATACCTACAGAATAGAGGTGCTTTTTAATGAAAAAGAAAATTATTTTTCTTCTCGTTTCAATACTTCTTATAGTTATTGCAGTTATCTCTTTCTTTGGGTACAATTATTATTTAGATAACAAAGAAAAAATTTTACTGCAAAATGAAGTTAAAGAAGTTTTAAAATATATTAGTGAAAAAGAAGTAAATTTAAAGAAAATAGAAGAAATAACTTCACCGAAAATCACTTCTGGTAATCGTTTAGCCGTTGAAGAAGCTTTAGAAGAATATATACTAGTATCAGCTAATGCTATTAATACAACTATAACTTTACTAAATGATGAACGGATAACCAATTTATTATCAGATACTAATTTTCAAAATGATGGGCCAGCTTTTCTTACAAGTAAAACTTATATAAATGAAACTAAGCAAAAGCTTCTTCAAAATAAAAAAGATATTTTATCTTTAACTGATACTTCTAAAATTATGAGTTATTTTAAAAATTCTACTAATGATATTTATTACGAAGAAATGTATCGCAATTTAGCTATTGGAAATGGCTTAAAAGAAACTGATATAAAAACGTTTTCTGACTCCATAGATAAAATTATTAATTTACTAGATGTAAGCTCTAAGGCTCTTAATCTTTTGAGTGAAAATAGTAATGCTTGGCACCTTCAAAACAATCAGATTTATTTTAATAATCAAGAGCTTTTAAATACCTACAATAACTTAATAGCCCAAATTAAATAACAGATTTTTTCTGTTTTTTCTTTTTCCAATTACTGCCAATTCCTCTTTCTTTATTTCTAAAAACATTTGTTCGTTATATAATTGATTTGGTGATGTAATATGAATGAAAGAATTTACTTTTGCATTGATTTAAAATCTTTCTATGCTTCTGTTGAATGTGTCGAAAGAAAATTAGATCCTTTTAAAACAGATTTAGTAGTAGCAGATAAGTCTAGAAGGGGAGCAATTTGTTTAGCTATTACTCCTAAAATGAAAGAAAGAGGTATAAAAAATAGATGTCGCCTTTATGAAATACCAAGTAACCTAAACTATATTATCGCCCCACCGAGTATGAAAAAATATATTTCCTATTCAGCCAATATTTACAGTATTTATTTACGCTATTTTTCTAAAGAAGATATTCACGTTTATTCTATTGATGAAGTTTTTATTGATGTTACTTCTTACTTATTTTTATATCAAAAAACACCAGTTGCTCTTGCTGAAATGTTAATGAAAGAAATATATCAAGAAACTAAAATTTGTGCCACTACTGGTATTGGCACTAATCTTTACTTAGCAAAAGTTGCTCTTGACATATTAGCAAAACACTCGAAAAATAACCTTGCCTATCTTGACGAAGAAACTTATCTTAAAAAACTAGGTAACTATCAGCCTTTAAGTGATTTTTGGCAAATAGGCAAAAATACTGAAGCTCATTTAAACAAATTAAATATTTTTACGATGAACGATTTGTTAAAAAAAGATGAACATCTTCTTTATAAAGAATTTGGTATTAATGCTAAAATACTCATAGACCATGCTTTAGGTATTGAACCCTTAACTATTAAAGATATAAGAGACTATCAACCTAAAACAGAATCTCTTTCAACAACACAGACACTTCTCAAAGATTATTCATATGAAGACGCTTTAAAAGTATTAATTGAAATGCTAGATGGTCTTTCATTAGAATTAATCAAGAAAAACTGTTTAACCTCTAATCTTTCTATTAAAATAATTTATACTAAAAATACTCTTCCTCCAACTTCTATAACAAAGAAAATTGAACCTACAAATAGTTATAAAAAAATAGCTAATCTTCTTTTAAAAGAATATCAAGATAAAGTAAATAAAATTGTTCCTATTAGACGTCTTTGTCTTAGCTTTAACAACCTAACCAGTAATACTACTATGCAACTTTCTTTTTCTAACGAAACCCAAACTTTAAATACTTTAGAAGAGTGCCTTAATAATTTAAAAACTAAGTATGGTAAGAAAATTATTCTTCGAGCAATCAGTTATACTGATAAAATAGCTCTTAGGAGAACTTCCTTAATAGGAGGTCACAATGAATAATAGAGCTAGAATATTTCTACCTATGGACGCTCTTAGAGGTTTTAAAGAAGCTCTTCAAGAAAAAGAAACTTTAAAAGAAGAACGTAAAATTTTATTAGAAGATGAACAAATTCTTCTTTCTAATCAACTTTTAAATCTAAAAGAAAATTTATCTGTTTTAATTAAATATTATGATATTTGTAACTATCAAGTAATTAAAGGGAAAATTACCAATATTAATTATACTTATAAATATCTCTACGTTGATAATACCAAGATTAATTTTAATGATATTATTAATATTGTTCTTTGTTAAAAGTATTTTAAAAAATAGTAGTCTTATATAGACTTAACGTGCTAAAATAAAACTATGAAAAGATGTAGTTGGGTAAATGAAAAAAATGAATTATATTTAAAGTATCATGATACAGAGTGGGGTATTCCTAATTATGATGATACTTATCTTTATGAAATGCTTCTTTTAGAAACTTTTCAGGCTGGTCTATCTTGGGAGTGCATTTTAAATAAACGTGAAAGTTTTAGAAAAGCTTTTGATAATTTTAATTATAAAAAAATCGTCAATTACGACGAAAGAAAAATCAAATCTTTAATAGCTAATAAAAATATTATTAGAAATAGATTAAAAATTAATGCTTCAATAACTAATGCTAAAATTTTTATGAATATTCAAAAAGAATATGGTAGCTTTTCAAACTATATTTGGCATTTTACAAATAGCAAACAAATAATAAATAGTTCTAACCAAATAAAAACAACTTCACCCTTATCAGATGAAATCTCAAAAGACTTAAAAAAAAGGGGAATGAAATTTGTAGGTAGTACAATCATATATTCCTATCTTCAAGCCATAGGTATAATTAATGATCACGAACCAAACTGCTTTTTAGCTAAAAAATCTTATAATGAAGCAACAAAGCAAAAACAAAACCGCATATAGCTCCCACGAGATGTCCCAAATGTGAAACATTATCTTTTTTTCGTAAAACGAGATTTTTAATTTCCGAAATGATATAAAATAAACAAATTAAAACAAAAGTAAGCGGTATTTTACCCGTTTCAATATTAACAAAAGAACTTAAAATAATAAACATATACAAAATACCACTTGAACCATAAACATATTTTTTACTAAAAATAAAATTTACAACTCCAATAATTAAAGCACATAAAAAAATCATTTTAATAAGTAATAAACTACCATATTTTTCTTCAAGAATAGGACCAATTAATAATATTAAAGTAAAATTAGCAGCTAAATGCTCAAAACTTGAATGTCCAAAAATATGACTAATGAAAGTAAAATAAGTTAATGGATTAAGAAGACTACGCCGTCCTGATGAAAAGAAAACATCACTTTTTTTCTTAGTAAAAAAAGCTAAAACTAAGACAATTAAAGAAATAAAAAAATAACTTAAAATAACAGGACAATTATAAGTAAACATTCCTAGAAACTTTTTCATTTTTATCAACCTCATCTCAATTATAACAAAATAAACTGAAATTAGCTTCATTTTATGATAATATAAATAAAATGCAACCTAAACTTTACAAAATTTCCAAGTAAAATTGCTTGGAAGCAACTACTTTTTTTGCGACAATGATAACTGAAAGAGGTGATTTCTATGAAGTTTGGAGACAAACTAATTAAATTAAGAAAAGAAAAAGGCTTATCCCAAGAAGAACTAGCCGAAAAATTAAATGTATCTCGACAAAGTGTTTCAAAATGGGAGAGTAATAATACTTATCCCGAAACTGATAAAATCGTACAAATATGTAATATCTTTGATTGCTCTATGGATGATCTAATAAATGATAAAATTCTTGATATTACTAAAAGAGAAGCTCAAGATAAAAAGAAATATCAAATAATAGTTGACTCTTTTTTAGATTTTATTATTAAAACTGTTAATTTATTTAGTTCTATGAAATTTTTAGATATTTTAAAATGTCTATTTGAATTAGCAATTATTACTATTATTTTAATAATAGGAGGTTGTCTTTTTATTGGAGCTAGTGAATTTATATTTAATAATATTTTCAGCTTTCTAAATGGAATTGCTTATCATATATTAAATAGTTTTATTGAAGGGCTATTTACTTTAATATGGCTCATACTTTCTATAATTATAATTACACATATTTTTAAAATACGTTATTTAAATTATTATGATGAGTATTTATCTAAAATGAAAAAAGAAGAACCTAATTTTATAATAAAGAATAATAAAACATTACTACCTAGAAAAACCACTAAAGAAAAAATTATCTTTCGTGATGAAGGCAATACTCCATTAGCTTTTCTAACCATTCTTTCTAAAATAGCGATGGGTATGTTAAAAGTATTTGGCATATTCCTACTAGTAGGAGCTATCTTTATTCTCTTTGGATTAGTTGTTTCTTTAATGTTATTTATATCTTTAGCAATCTATTCTGATATATTTAAAGGTATTTCTCTTGGCCTTTTTGGGATAATAGTTTTAGGTAGTATTATTATCTATTTATTAGGAAGTTTTATTTTAAATAAAAAAATAGCTTTAAAAGTAACAATAATTTCCTTTATATTAGCTTTCTTAATAACTGCTCTTGGCACTGGACTTGCATTGCTTTCTCTAAAAGATATTGAATTTAAAGAACAAATTAGCTTTGTAAAGAAAAAAGAATTTAAAGAAACTCTTTCTTATGAAGATAAAATGTTTATTGATTTTTCTGATTACTTAGACTCTGTTAATTATATAATTGATAATAATATGACTACTAATGATATATTAATAACAGC
>CANRAX010000053.1 GCA_947628635.1 uncultured Bacilli bacterium
GAGTATATGATATGAGTGGAGGAGCACATGAATATGTGGCAAGTTATATGGATGGACATGGAATTAATAATGATATAACTTCAACAGAATTAGCAAAAACACAATATTTTGATAAGTATTCTGTAAACAGTTCACAAACGTCCTATAATCAAAGAAAGCTAGGAGACGCAACAGGAGAGATGGGACCATTTTATTTTTATTATGATAAAGATAAGACCCCTAGAATTCATAATGCTTGGTACGCTGACCGTTCGGGCTTCGTTGACTCCACGTACCCTTGGTTCCTTCGCGGCGGCCGTTACGACCATGGAGTCTTGGCGTGTCAGTTCCACTTCAGTAGGGACACGGGTGGTACGTACACTTACATCGGTTTTCGCCTCGTTCTAGCTCTTTAATTTGTAATTATTAAATATTGCAATGTTTACCACTACACACGGACTGTTAAAAAAACAGTTTTTTTATGCACGAAATTTCACTTGACAAGACCCGTCGGGATGGGGGTATTATATAAATAGAAAAAAATAAAAATTGTGTGGAAAAAGTTGGTGAAATTAATGAAAAATAAAATAGATAAAAGAGTATTTATCATAATGATAATTGGAATAATGATAGGTATAATAATCTCAATATCATCCTCATATGTATTAGCACAAACGCTAGTAAATAGTAAAGATGTCTATTATGAAGATAATTCAGGCTTAGCTGTAAATAATGTGCAAGCCGCGATAGATGGAACTTGTACTAAATTTAGTAATGAATTAACTAATTTTTTAAATAAAATATATCCCGTAGGAACTATTTATACATCAACTGCAAGTACAAATCCATCAACATTTTTAGGAGGCACATGGGAAAATTATGGAAACGGAAGAGTCTTAAAAGGAATAAATAGTGGAACAGCTGGATCAACAGGTGGAAGTGAAACAGTAACTTTAAAAGAGGCTAATTTGCCAAGTCATAGCCATAGTATTCCAGCACTTTCAGGTTCAACAAGTGCAGATGGAGGCCATACACCAAGTGGAACAATATCTTCCAAAGAATTAATCGGAAAAGTTTGGGATATTGCTTTTCAAGAAAAAGCATATTTGGGGACTTTTACTGGTATAATTTCCAGAGGTACTGGTAATGTAGGTTCAACCGGTTATGCAACAAGTACTGTTGGTAATGTGGATGATGGCTTTACAATTAATGCAACGCATAATCATACTTTCACAGGAACAGCTGTTGCTAATCACACACATACTGTAACAACAAATACTAATACAACAGGTTCAACTGGTTCAGGAACAGCTTTTAGCACACTAGATCCTTACATAACCGTCTATATGTGGCGAAGAACAGCTTAAAAAATTTAGTAATATTTTAAATAAAAGTTGTTTTAAACCAAAATATCTAGTATAATATAAGACATTGGAGGGATATTATGGCAAAAACTGCAAAAACTGCTGAAAAAGAAGTTAAACAAGAAAAAGAAACAGCAAAAACAAAAGCAACTAAAAAAAATATACATGAAATAAAAGTTAAAATTGAAGGTCAAGAATGGCAAGAAGCTATTGATAAAGCTTTTAATGCTAAACAAAAAACTGCTAAGGTTGATGGTTTTCGTAAAGGAAAAGTTCCAAGAGATATTTATGAAAAAAACTTTGGCAAAGAATCATTATGGCTTGACGCTGCTGAAAAATTAATTCAAGAAGCTTATATAAAAGCCCTTGATGAATCTAAATTAATTCCAGTTGTTCAACCATCTGTTGATTTGAGTGGCCTAAATGAAGATTTTGTGGAGTATTTATTTAAAATTATAACTAAGCCAGAAGTTAATGTGAAAAAATACAAAGGTTTAAAAATTAAACCTGAAAAAGTAGAAGTTACTGATGAAGAAATTAATCATGAAATAGGTCATTTACTTGAAAGATATTCAGAATTAGTAGTTAAAGAAGGAAAAGTAGAAAATGGTGATGTTGCCGTTATAGACTTTGAAGGTTTCAAAGATGGTGTCGCTTTTGATGGTGGAAAAGGTGAAAATTATTCTTTAGAGATAGGTTCAAATTCTTTTATTCCTGGTTTTGAAGATCAATTAATTGGTATGAAAGCAGGAGAAGAAAAAGACTTAAATTTAACTTTCCCAGAAGATTATGGTGTTAAAGAACTTGCTTCTGCTAAAGTAGTATTTAAAGTTAAAGTAAATGAAGTTAAACAAAAACAAACTCGCCAACTTGATGAAGAATTTTTTGAAGACTTAGGTATGGATGGCGTAGATAGTGAAGAAAAACTTCGTGAAGAGATAAAAAATTCTATTAAAGCTCAAAGAGAAATGGAAGTTGAAAATAAATATGTTGATACACTTTTAGAAGAAATATCTAAAAATGTTGAAGTTGATATACCAGAAGAAATGGTTGAAGAAGAAATTGCACATTTAATGGAAAGATTTGAGCAACAAATGAAAATGCAAGGTATATCACTAGATTTGTACTATCAATTTACTAGATCTACTGAAGCTGATTTAAGAAGTCAAATGGAAAAAGAGGCTTATGCTAATGTTTTATATCGTTTAATGCTTGAAGAAATTACTAAGTTAGAAGATATAAAAATTACCTTAGAAGAGGCTGAAGAAGAAGCTGAAAAATTAGCAAAAGAATATAAAATGGAAAAAGAAGAATTTTTAAAACAATTTGGTGGCATTGATATGATCCAATATGATTTAGAAATTCGTAAGACAATTGAAAAACTAAAAGAATTAAATAAGTAATTGCTTTTAAAATTAAGTATCAAAAAAAAATAAAAGAATAAGAGTTAATTTTAAACCTCGCTTTGTAAAAAAGAAACGAGGTTTTTTTAAATTTTCATCCAAATTTTGTTGAAAAAAATTTTATTTAATATATAATAGAAAGCAATATTAAAAAACTGGAGGTGAAATATCATGGATAATAAACTCTTAGTGTTAATTATAAATGACATGGTAGTTTTACCTAATACAGAAGTTAGAATAGAATATGATAATATCTATGATAGACAAATGATAGATATAGTAGATAAATTAGAAGACAGTTTAATGCTAATAGTAAATCCTTTAGAAGAAAATTTTACTGGAGTTACATCTCTACCAAAATATGGTATTTTAGGACGTCTAAAATTAAAAATAAATGTTCCAAATGGCAAGACGAGAGTCGTCATTGAAGGAATAGAAAGAGTCTTTATCCCAACTTACTATGAAGAAGGTAACTTTTTTAAGGCCACATATGAAGAAGTTTATATTGAAGAAACAAAAGATGATGAAAATTATTTTAATATTTTAATAAAGTCATTAGAAAATTATGTTGATAAAGTTCCTTATATGGGTAATGCTATTATTTCTCAAATAGAACATGTAGATACTTTAAATGACTTATGTGATTTAATAGCCAGTTTTATTCCTATAAATTACGAAGACAAGAAAAAATATGTTACAATAATTTCTCCTATTGAAAGAACTAAACTTTTACTTGCTGATATGAATAAGGGAATAAAATTAATTGATTTAGAAAGAAAAATTGAAAAAGAAGTAGAAGAAGAATTAGATGAGTCACAACGAGAATACTTTTTACGTGAAAAAATAAAAGTAATGCAAAAAGAATTAGGTGAAATTAATACAAAAGATAGTGAAGTTGAAGTCTTTAAGAAAAAATTAAAAAAACTAAAATGTAATTCTAAAGTTAAAGATAAAATAAAACAAGAAATATCTAGATATGAAAGTTTAAACAATAATTCACCTGAATTGGGAATGATAAGAGAATATCTGGAATGGATGATTAATCTACCTTGGAATAATTATACAAAAGATAATAATGATTTAGAAAAAGTAAAAAATATTTTAGACTCATCCCATTATGCGTTGGATGAAGTAAAAACACGTATTTTAGAATATTTAGCAGTTAAGCAAAATACTAACAATTTGCGTAGTCCAATAATATGTTTAGTTGGTCCACCTGGTGTTGGTAAAACTTCACTTGCTTTGAGTATTGCTAAAAGTTTAGGGCGCAAGTCCGCTAAAATTAGTGTTGGTGGTATTAATGATGAAGCTGAAATTGTTGGTCATCGAAGAACTTATATTGGTGCCAATCCTGGAAGAATTATTCAAGGAATAAAAAAAGCTGGAACAACTAATCCTGTTTTTATCATTGATGAAATTGATAAAATGACTAAAGATATTAAAGGGGATCCTGCAAGTAGTTTACTTGAAGTTTTAGATCCTGAACAAAATAGTAAATTTTCTGATCATTACATTGAAGAAGAATTTGATTTATCCAAAGTTATGTTTATTGCTACTGCTAATTATGTTGAACAAATTCCTTATGAATTAAGAGACAGATTAGAAATAATTAATATATCTAGTTATACAGAATATGAAAAACTTGATATTGCTAAAAATCATTTAGTTCCAAAATTGTTAGAAGAACATGGCTTAACTTCTTTACAAGTTCAAATTACTGATGAAGCCTTAATGTCTATGATAAGATATTATACTAAAGAAGCTGGAGTTCGTGAATTAGAAAGAACTATTGCCACTCTTTTTCGAAAAATAGTAAAGAAATTGTTATTAGAAAAAAATGAAGTTTTCTTCAAAATAGAAGATACTATGTTAGAAGAATTTTTAGGTAAGAAAAAATACTTTTATATGGAAAGTGCTACTAAAGAAGAAATCGGTGTTGTTAATGGTATGGCTTATACCGTTTTTGGTGGAGATATCTTACCAATTGAAGCAACGATGTTTAAAGGTAAAGGAGAGCTTATCTTAACTGGTTCTTTAGGGGAAGTTATGCAAGAATCTTGTCATATAGCTCTTGATTATATTAAAGCTAATATGGAGCAGTTTAAAATTAGTGATAATGATATTTTAAAAAATGATATTCACATTCATGTACCAGAAGGAGCTGTAAATAAGGATGGCCCTTCAGCTGGCGTTACAATAACAACAGCTTTAATAAGTCTTTTCACTAAAAAAACTGTTTCTAAAGAAGTTGCTATGACGGGAGAAATTACCTTACGAGGTCGTGTTTTAGCCATTGGTGGTTTAAAAGAAAAAGTTATTGGTGCTCATAGAGCTGGTGTGAGAAAAATATTTTTACCTTTAGAAAATGAAAAAGATTTAGATGAAATTCCTACGGAAATAAGAAAAGATATTGAATTTAGTTTAGTTAAAAATTATGATGATATATTTAATAAGTTATTTAAGGAGAAGAAATAAATGGAACATTTTAAAGATTTTTATAATATAGTTAAGTTAAAATATGAGCTTATTACTAAAAGTGAAGAGGAAATAAAAACACAACTTCAAGATGAAAAAAAATTAACTCTTTTTTTAGAAACCGTTGAATTGTTACTAAAGAAAGAAGAAGCCTTTTTATTTCTATCAAATAACTTTATAACTAAAATTAATAATATTGTTTCTAACCAAAGATTTGTTTTAAATGATACTACTATTATTTCTAAATTAAATGAAGTTATTGCTAAGCTTAACGAGTTAGCAGTTCTTCCTAATAATTTAAAAAGAGTAAAAGCTCTTAATTATATTGATTATCAAAATGAAATAAGACATATACAATACGATGATTTGAAAAATTTTCTTGGTGCTATGGCTATGGACTATGAAGTGTTGAAAACTTTATTAAACGATGATACTGCTAGTTTTCCTCATGATGAAATATTTTTATCTTCTACAAATTACTTTTTAGAAGTAGAGCCTGCTGTTTATGAAAATAGAGAAATACGCTATTTAACAAAAGAAAAGATTGATGCTATAAAAAAGAAAAAATATTCCTTTCAAAATCGTTACATTAAAAAATATGCTAATCTAACAGCCTTTAATTTTAAGAATTTATGGTATTAATCTTTAAGAATTTGAAATTAAGTTGAAGTGAGAAATTAATATGGAAGAATATTTAACAAAAGTTGCTCGTATTTTAGCAGTTAAAAATAATTTGGTTCTTTTAGAAGATAAAGAATTAGAAGAAAAATGTAGTTCCTTTGAAAATTTTGTTATTTTTGTAAATAGCGTTTATGAACTAGTTTGTGAGGATAAGAAATTTTTTTGTTTTTCTAGTCTTAAAGAAGAAACTTTAAACATTTTTTCTCTTCATCGTTATGACAAGAACTTAAGTAAAGATTTAATAACTAAAATTAATTATGTTATAAGTACTTTTAATTCTATGCAGATAACTGATAGCGAAGAATTAAAAAACGAAATTATAGATTATTGTACTAATGAAATTATTTTAAGAGATTATGTATTCAAAAATGAAGAAGATTTAATTAAATCAATAACATTTGATATTGATGTCTTTATAAGTATTTTAGAAGAAAATTTAGAACAATATGAAGATGAAAATATGGTTTTAGCTTCGCTTCATTATTTTGGTAAAGTTTTCCCAACTATGTATCAAGATGAAGATATAAAAGAAGTTGTTTCAACTTATTTAGAAATGATAAAAAATACAAAAGGCCTTTTTAGAGGACCTATAAAGACATATGCAAAAGCAATAGAGGAAGAATTTTTGTAATAAAAGTTCTTCTTTTTTCATATTTTCTTATAGGAGGAAATTATGAAGAAAAATATATCTTTTGAGAAAAAAATTACTTTTCCTACAATGATAGGGGAAATAAGTGCCATTGATTTAGAGGAGTCATTAAAATTTATAGACGAAAGTAATATTGAAGGTGAATTTTTAGTTAAAGGAAAATATAAATTAACTGAGGCTTCTCGTCTTGAAGAAGATTTTAGTTATAAAATTCCTGCTGAAATAGTTTTAAGTGAAAAATTAGATTTATCTACAACAAGTATAGAGATAGTTGATTTTTATTATGAGATTGAAAATGATGATACAATGATTTGCTACATAGAAGTAAAAGTTGAAGGCGTTGAAAAGGTAGAAGTTGCAGAAGAACTAGTAAGAAACCAAGAGTCGCAATATTTAACTGAAAACGCTGAACGAGAGTGTGATGGCGATGTGAAAACAGAAGTAGAAAAAGAAATCCCTCATAAAAATAAATCTAAAGAAAATGAAACTAACGGGGATGTAAATAAGAAAAGTGAGGAAGAAATGATGAGAAAAGAAAGTGAAGAAATTTTAAAAAATGAAGCCCTTAATCTAGATGAAAATGAAAAAGGCATTTCATCTCAAGATAATTTAAATTTTGACGACAATTCAGAAGAAGCTGAAATTATTGAAGCAAAAACAGCTAAAACTGACATTGATAGTTCTTCTGAAGAAGTGGAAAGTCTATCAAACATCTTTTCATCATTATCTGAAAAAGAAGAAACATTCTCAACTTATTCAGTATATATTCTTCGGGAAGATGAAACTGTTAATACTATAATTGAAAAATATAAAACAACAAAAGAAGAATTAGAAAAATATAATGATTTAACTACTTTAACTAAAGGCTCTAAAATAATAGTTCCCCTTGTAGATAATGATTAAAAGCTTATTAAAAGAAAATGATTTATTTATAAATAATATTAGTTATAAAGGACATAGTAGAATTATCAATACCAGTAAGGGAAAATATGTTTTAAAAGAAAAGAAAACAAATTTGCAAGAAATTTATGATTACTTAAATGCCAAAAAATTTTATAATTATTTACCTATTATAAATGATTATACTGATAACTATGAACTTTATCCCTATATTAATGAATTAAATATGTCTAATTCATCTAAAGCTATTGATTTAATTTATGAACTTAGTATGCTCCATGTTAAAACAACTACTTATGAAGAAGTAAATTTAGATGAAATAAAAAAATTATATGAAGAGACTAATAAAAGAATTGATTATCTTTATAAATATTATTTAGATTTACAAGATTATATTGAAAGTAATGTCTATATGGCACCAGCTGAATATTTATTAATTAGAAATATTAGTATGGTCTATCGTTTATTGGGCTTTTCTAAAAATAAATTAAACAGTTGGTATCAAGCAACAGAAAAATTAAAAAAACAAAGATATGTTCTTTTAAATAATAATTTAAAGTTAGATCATTTTTTAGAAGGTGAAAGTAATTATTTTATCAATTGGAACAAAGCTAAAAGAGGTAATGTTATTTATGATTTTTTAAATTTTTTTCATAATAATTATTTAGAATTAGATATGAAATCTTTATATGATTTATATCAATCTAAGTATCGTTTTACAAAGGATGAAGAAGATTTATTTTTAGCTCTTTTAGCTATTCCTGAAGAAATTACTTTAAGAAATACAAATTATATAAATACTTTAAAAGTAAAAAATTTAGTTATCTACTTGAATAAAGTTATGGTTTTTATTTTAGAAGAAGATGAAAAATATCAAGAAGAAAATGAATAAAAATTCAAAGAATAGAATAAATGCATTAAGTCTAGTCGTAATAAATAGAAGAAGTAGAAGTTGATAAAAAATAACTATAATTGTAATAATAATACCTGAAAGATAGAAGACATTACTTCTTCTTTTTTGTTTGCAAAAATTACATCGACAGAAAAAAGAATGTTTATTTTTCATGACTATCACCTATATTATTTTATGAATATTGTTTCTAATTGGTACTTTAAATTTAGAAGTTTAATTGGTATAATTTTATTATCGGAGGTAAATTAAGTGAAGTACAAATGTCCTAATTGTAATAAAGTATTTGAAAACAATAAAGAACTAATAAATTGTCCTAGTTGTGGTAGTGAAGTTGAAGCTATTAACAAAGTAGTGGAAGTATTAGAAGAAAAAACTGAAGAAATAAAAAAAGAACCAGTACCGATTTCCAAAGCTAATCCGGG